>JBOFFB010000047.1:0-11540 GCA_051648385.1 Allobosea sp. | reverse complement strand
CCAGCATTGTTGACCAGCGCATCAAGCCGCCCGAAACGGGCCTTGATACTGGTGACAGCGCTTTCGATTTCCGCTGGCTTCGAGACATCGGCCTGCAAGGCCAAAGTTCTTTCCGGCAGGTCGATCGCTGCAAGCGATGCGGCGAGCAGCGCATCTTCGACATCGAGACAGGCGACATGCCAGCCATCGGCGAGGAAGCGCTTGGCCGTTGCGAGCCCGATGCCGCGCGCCGCACCTGTGATCAGCGCCACCTTTGTCGGTTGATCTGTCATGCCACTCTCCCCAAGGCCGCCGCGAAGGCCGCCCTGACGGCTGTACGGCGAATGCACTGAGCTCGGCAAGCGAGACGGCGGCACGCCGACCAGCTCTTGCAAAGCGTAGGCTGTGGTGGCGCGGATGGCCTATCCACGCCCGCCATGGATCGGAAACAGGTGAGCGCCGCGCTGCGCCACGGTGAGTGTCTGACGGAATGCGCCGATTGCAGCCTCGTGATGCTCAAGGATGGCGGGCGCCAATTCGCCATCAGCAAGGTTGCGCCCCTGCATCGATGTCCCTGCAGGAAGACCCAGCAGACCAAGGATTGTCGGCGCGATATCGATGATCCCACAAGGGGTGGCATCAACACCAGTGCTGGCGCCTGCACCACCTATCATCAGCACGGTGTTGAGTTCGTGGCGGTTCAGCCCCCCGTGCATGCCACCACCCATCGGCACGTCGCCATCGGTGATCAGACCGAGGCCCGGCAGGCCGTGGGCATCGTGCTCGAGACTGGAGCGGAGCACATAAACCAGATCAGGCCCGCGCGCATGGTCAAGGCGCACCAGCCGCGTCGAAAACGTGCCTTCGACCGCTCCACGCACCGGATCATCGGAGGCGGTAAAGACCATGCCGATCTCGTCGCGCGTCATCAGCCAGTTTGCGATGGCGTCGCGCCGGTCTTGGTCGCCGTCGAGCACGCGGATCTCACCCATGTTGCCGCCGGTGATGGCCACCTGCGCGCCGTCAAGCGAGCGCGTCGACGCACGCGCGGCGCGATGACCCGCATCGGTCAGCAGGCGCGAGATCGGCGTGATGCCGTTGCTGCTGATCTGGCCATGGTCCGATGCGACGATGATGGCCGTGCGGTCACCATCTGGCGCGGCGCTAACAGCGTCAAGGATGTGGCCGAAAGCGGCATCCACGGCAGCCAGAGCCTTGTGCGCGTCATCCGAACCAAGGAAACGATAGTGATAGGACGTGTCTGGTTCGTTGAACCAGACCAGTGCGACATCCGGCTTGATCTGACCGAGCACATGCTCGACGAAGACCCGCGCGCCGTATTCGGTTTCCTCGATCCCAGGCAACGTGCGCGGCGGCAAGGGCCCGAAGCGCGCCACCACCTCTCGCACGGCTTCGGGCGTGCGGGTGAACTCCTCACCCATCACCGAGAAGGTCCAGTGGCCATTGGCCTTGACGCGCGGATTGATGGCGTAACACGACCCAGCCGAGCCGGTATGGACAACCGCGAAGGAACGGCCGGCCTTTGCGAGCAGGTCAGCGAAGGTTTCGGCCGTCAGGAGCGGTCCGCCAATCGCAGCTTCTGCCAGGGCGACGTCATCAGGCCGCGACGTGTCCAGCACATGAGCGCGGGTGACGTCCGGATAGTAGAACGCGTTGCCGACGACGCCATGCACCGATGGTGGTGCACCAGTGGCGATCGAGGAGGTGGCGACGCGGGTCATCGACGGGAATACCGAACGCGCCTCGCGGAACCAGAGACTGTTCTCCGCAAAGGCAGCAAGCCGTGGCATCAGCGCTGCCGTCACCATATCCGGCCTCAATCCGTCGAACACTGTCACGACGATCTTGTCTGCCTTCTGCATCGGTCACCTCAAGGTTGGGTCAATACGGTCGTGCAGCCAGTCGCCCGGCATGGAACCGCATGGGTCGTCAGGACGATGGCCATCGGCGGGGCACGCCCACCCCGTCAATGCGGCATTGGCAGCGACTGCCGACGCCACAGACGAGAATGGCCGATGAGTTAGGGTACGCTCTCAGCGGGATGAAGCGTTCGAACATGCACGGACCCCCGGAGACTGACGCCGAGGGTCAAGAAAATGTGGGCCACCTGCAATTGTGACCGGCCTGTTTGCCAAATCAGCCGGCGCGGCGGGGCAACAGCGCCTGCACGTCCGAAGTCATCAGTTTCAGTGTCGGCAGTGCTTCCTTGGTGCGATTGACCACGGTCTGCAGGTGGTCGTTGATGACGTCGGTGATCTTCAGCGCATTCTGGCCGGGGAAGGCATACCAACCAGTCATGACTGGAAGCTGCTGCAGTGTCGTGTTCCAGTTCGGGTTCTCGCGATAGAACTTGGCCAGCATGTCCTCGCGTTGCCCGGGAAGCGCAGTCGAAGGCATGTAGCCAGTGTTGTTGACCATGATCGTCGCGCCCTCGGGACCGGTGACGAACTTGATGTAGTCGAAGGCCGCTTTCTGTTTGGCTGCATCCTTGGTGAACATCATCGCAACCTTGCCGCCGGCGGGAATGCGACCGTTTGCAGCTGTGATGGGATAGCGGACAGTCTTGAGAGCAAAACGGCCCCCAATCTCACGCGTGACACGTGCGAGTTGAGCAGTCGACTGCATCAGAATGCCAAGCCGACCGGCAAAGAAATCCGAGAACGCTGTTTCGGGCTTCAGATCCGGCATCTTGGCATCGTCGACGAAGCGGCGCAACAGCTGGATCGCAGCCTCACCGGGCGCATCCCCATAGGCCACCCGGCTCTCGTCGCTCGTCAGCATCTGGCCACCATGGCTGAAAACCAGGCCTTGCCACGACCAGTTGCCCGTTATGGTCCAGTCAAAAAAGTATCCGCGGATGTTGTCGGCTGGCTTGTCCATGGCCGCAGCTGCCTTGATCACAGCCTCCCAGCTTGTCAGTTCTTCGGGCTTCATGCCGGCCTTGGCGAGCAGGTCGACGTTGACATAGAGGATGGGTGTCGACAGCGCCGTGCCAATGCCAGTCTGCTTGCCGCCGATGCGGCCGAGATCGAGCATCTGATCGGCGAAGCCCAGTGATGCCCATTCGGCATCCGCCTTGATGAACGGGGTGAGATCAACCGGGATGTCGCGCTCCAGCAGCGTCCGCTGACGGTTGACACCGTGGTAGGCCACGTCCGGCTGCGACCGGGTGATGGCGTCGCGCAAGGACTTCTGCAGGCCATCCTCGTAATTCTCGTAAGGTGCCCGGAAGGTCAGGCGCACATTGGGGTGCTTGGCCTCGAAGCGACCCTTCATCTCCTCATGCATCTTCTGGAAGAGGTTGGGTGACGGGTACTGCACCGTCAGTTCGATGGCGGACTGAGCGCGTGCCACAAGTGGAGCGGCGATGAGCGCGGCTGATGCAGCCGAGCCTTTCAGGATCGTACGGCGTGTGGTTGTCATGTCTGGGACTCCCGAGGTTGGTTGGCCAAACGGCCGGTTACTTCACGCCAGACACAGCGAAGCCTTCGAGAAAGCGGCGCTGGGCGACGAGAAAGGCAATGATGAGTGGTGCGGTGACAGCGACGGCTGCTGCCATCAACGGGCCGTAATTCGTGCCGGCCTCGGCATTGTCGAAGAAGGCGATGCCGAGCGGCGGGGTCATCAGATGCGTCGACTGGATGGCGATCAGCGGCCAGAAGTACTCGTTCCAGTTCCACACGAGTGACAGCACCGCAAAGGCAACCAGCGCCGGCATCGCCGAGGGCACCATGATACGCCAGACGATGGCGAACTCGTTCAGCCCATCGATGCGCGCGGCATGGATCAGATCATCAGGCACCTGCCGGAAGAATTGCCGCATCAGGAAGATGCCGAAGACCGAAATGCTCGACGGGATGATCAGCGCGGCATATGTGTCGATGAGGCCCAGTTGCCACATCCCGATGTAGAGCGGGATGGCTGGTGCCTGTGGCGGGATCAGCAGGCCCAGAAGCACGAACGCAAAAATGGTTTCCCGGCCGCGGAACCGCAGCTTTGCCAAAGCATAGGCGCACGGCACCGCGATCAATGCCTGGAAGAAGAAGATCAGGAAACCGACGAACACGCCGTTGAAGATGAAGCGCCCCAGCGGAATGCGCGTGAAGGCAGTGGTGTAGTTCTCGACAGCCGCCCAAGTCTGCGGAAGCAGCGAGAAGGTCGGTGAGAAAATCTCTCCCGCCGGCTTCAGCGATGTCGAGACCATGACCACGAAGGGAAACAGCATGAAGGCCGCGCCCAGCAACAACAGGGCATGCCGGAGCATCTCAACGGCAATCACACCGGGCTTGAGTGCACGCCGCTTCATGTGTAATGCGCCCGCTTGTCGAGCACGACCGTCTGCGCCAGGGTAAGGGCAAGAGTGCAGACCAGGAAGGCCACCGTGATCGCCGAGGCATAGCCCGAGCGCAGGAACTGGAAGCCTTCCTGATACATCAGATAGACCAGCACGGACGTCGCCTTGTTCGGCCCGCCATCGGTCAGCACCTGCACCGTGTCGAAGACTTGAAAGGAACGGACCATGGTGATTGTCACGACGAACATGTTCGCAGCCCCCAGCATCGGCCAGGTCACGCGCCGGAAACGCTCCCAGGCGCCGTCGGCACCATCGATGCTGGCCGCTTCATAAAGATCGCGCGGGATGGCACGCAGACCCGCCAGATACAGCACCATGTTGAGGCCAACCGCCTGCCATACGCCGATGATCACCAGCGAATACAGAGCGACGTTGCCGTCCTTCATCCAGTCCAGCTTGGAGAAACCCAAGGTTGACAGCAGCAGATTGAACCAGCCCACCGTGGGGTGGAAGGCGAACTCCCAGGCAAGCGCAGTGGCCAGCAGGGTGGCCGTCACGGGCAGGAAGTACAGTGCGGAATAAAAGCCGCGCCCACGCGCCCCGGCGTTGATAAGCAGTGCAACACCGAGCCCGAGTGCAACCGAGATCGGCACCAGCAAACCGACATAGATCACGGTGTTGCGGAATGACGTCCAGAAGACGCGGTCGGCGAACATCTTCTGGAAGTTCTCGAAACCGATGAAGGCGACTGTCGGCATGCCGAATTCCCAGTCGGTGAAGGAAATCAGCAGCACTGCCAGGCACGGTCCGATCAGGATGAGCCACATCATCGCTGTCGCCACGGCTGACAAAAGCCAGCCTGACACGAATTCCAGCCGTGCGGTGGGTGAACGGCGACGTCGGGCCGTGGACAGGCCTGCCTTCATCGCAACGGTCGCCAAACCTGCGGACATCTGGCTAGCTCATCAACTCAGGTATAGGGATGGCTGATGTGACGGCAGCACGAAGACGCTTGCCGTCTGACCCAAACACGAAGGCCCGCGATGTCGCGAGGTCGAGCTTCAGGTTCGTGCCGATGCGCACGCCATGGCTGTGCTCGGGCGCAAGGCGGAAGACCAGCCGCGGCTGCGCCACGTCGACTTCGGCATAGACGAAGACATCCGCGCCAAGATGCTCCATATGACGTACGGTGACGGGTGTGCCGTCATCGAGCGCGATCCGGATGGCTTCGGAGCGGATGCCGATGCTGACTGCGGTCCCCTCGGGCAAGGACACGGCGAGTGGCAAAATCTGATGGACGGTTTCGATGCGACCATTCCGGCCGACCCAACCCGGGACGATGTTGATCTTGGGTGCGCCGATGAACTCGGCCACCCGCACATCCACCGGGTTCGCGTAGATCTCCTGAGGCGACGCTACCTGGAGCAGATCGCCGCCCATCATCACGGCGACCCTGTCCGCCATGGTCATGGCCTCGACCTGGTCATGGGTCACATAGACGAAAGTACCAGCCGTCCGCCGGTGCAGGTCGGCGATCTCGGCGCGGGCTTGCACCCGCAACTTGGCGTCAAGATTGGACAAAGGCTCGTCCATCAGGAAGGCTGATGGCTTGCGCACCATGGCTCGCGCCAGTGCCACGCGCTGACGCTGACCGCCTGAAAGTTGCCCCGGCTTTCGGTCAAGCAGATGGCCGATCTGGAGCGACTGCGCGACCGAGGCAACGTCCGCCTCGATATCGGCGAGGCGCGCGCCTGCATCACCCCAGAAGCGTCCCAGCAGGGGTAGTCGCTGGATAGTGCTGAGCCGGCGCATGACAAGCGGCAGCGCGATGTTGTCCCTGACGCTCATGTACGGATACAGAGCATAGGACTGGAACACCATGGCGATGTCCCGGGCCTTGGGCGGCTCTTCATCGATGATGCGGTCACCGATCCGTACTTCGCCATCGTCCTGGGATTCAAGACCGGCCAGAATGCGCAGAAGAGTGGTCTTGCCACAGCCGGATGGGCCAACCAGGGCGACAAACTCGCCATCAGCGACCGACAACGACACATCGTTGAGGACGCGTGTCTCACCAAAGCGTTTGCTGACATTTGAGAAAGAAATGCTTGCCAAGACCTCAGACCCCGTCTGGAGCGCAACTTAGGCAAGCGGGATGACGGATAAGCGACAATCACATGTCGATTGTGTTGATCCGCTGCGCGTCCACAGCGCCTTGAGTGGCAGGGTCTGTGATAGCCGCCGCGCAGGCATCGAGCGCCAGCACCATTTTGTACGGGATATCAGCGGCGGGGAGAAACCGGTCGCAGCTGATCCCTCAGAAGTGAAGGAGACGCCCCTAATCAATCTGCCAACAACGGAATGTCTGGGCCGTCGCCCTAGTCGCAAGGTCGATCTACGGGTCGGTCTTGACGAGGGCACCAATCGATTGCGGGGCTGATGCGCGTCTGTCCGAGACCGCGCCGCCTGATCGTGGCATCTTGACTCAGGCTCTCGCGCGGCAGCCAACCTCGATGCCAGGAATTCACAACCTGTCGCCAATTTGACCGAAACCGAAGAGGTCCCTGCGACCAATTCCGCTTGCTGGTTCCGCGAGACCCGCAGTTCAAGTCAGGAATGGTGCCGCTTGAGGGATTCGAACCTCCGACCCCCTCATTACGAATGAGGTGCTCTACCAGCTGAGCTAAAGCGGCATTGCCGGATCGGATAACAGTGCCGCCACACCTTGGCAAGAAAAATGGCGAAGACGAATGCTGCGCAGTGCAGCGTTTCGTCCTCGTCCGTCGCGGTTCAGGCAGGCATCAGCGCGCGCCAAATCGCCAGAAAGCTGACTTGACTGCGGTCGGCGCAGGGTCCGTCCCGGGATCGTCAGGCAGGCGCGGTGGACTTGCCACCGTGCTTTCTGTCGTGGAAGCATCTGTCTGAATCAGGGAATGCTTGTGGTCCTGCAGACCTGTCACCTCCGCTGGCAACTCGGCCTTTTGCTGAGCTGCGGTTTCAGGTGGTGCGGATGCCGGCATGATGCTGGCATACCACGGTCGCCGCTGCGAAGTCTCTGATGTCTGCGACATGGCTGGGTTCTGCGCACTTGCCTGCATGCTGGTCGATACGAGGGCCATCTGGCTGGCCGCTGGCAACACAACTGATGTTGTATCTGCAAGCAATGGCACTGCAGCGTCGGGCGGCTCGGCACGAACTGGCTCCGGCATCGCAGCTGTCGGCGGTGGGATCATGACCGGCTCGTGAAGGTCGATATCCCGGCTTGCCTCCGTTGCCCAGTCAGAAACTGGCGGCACAGCGCTGCCCAGCACCGCTGGCGGCAAGGTCCAGGCGAACGCGTCAAGCCGGCCGGAAGCCGGTGACACCGGCAGCCATTTTTCGGAAACCATGCCGTCGGCAACCCAGGCATTGTCACGTGGCGCGCGCGTGGATCGCGTTAGCCATTCACGGGCTCGGCCTGCGCTGCCATGCTCTGCATCCTCGATCCGTGCCATGAGCAGGCAGGATCGCACGGTCGCAATCGCCGCCAACAGTGGTGAAAGTGCTCCGCGCGCCTTGGCAAAGTCGCGCGCCTCGATCGCGGCATCTGCTACAGCGAAAGCACTTTCCGGATCGGTCGGCTTGAGCTTCATCAGAGCTTCGGCCTTGACCAGCCTGTCACCAGCGCTGTCACCAAGCCGCATGTGGACATAGACATTGGCAAGGTCAGGGTGCGGCTGCTCGCGCCAGGCTGTTTCGAGCAATCTGGCCGCCTTGCGCAGATCACCCTTGGCGGACAGCATGCGGCCAGCCAGGACAGCGGCAGGCGTCAGACCCGGTGCGAGTTTGAGCGCGTCGAGTGCTGCAGAAAGCGCATTTGCCGGATCAGCGTCGGCTTTTACTTCAGCCTCTGCTGCCAGCAGCACGGCACGATGGCGTTTTGACTCGGTCTTGTCGCTCAGCCTGAGCGCCGCCCGCCGCTCGACAGCGATCCGGGCCTGTGCCCAGTCACCGGCAGTCGAGTGAAATTCAAGCAGCGCATCATTGGCCCAGGCCAGCGAAGGCGACAGCCTGACAGCCTCATCGGCAAAAGCCCGCGCCGCGATCTGGTCACCGCGACGGCGAGCCTCGACAAACAGACCCCTCAGACCGAGCACGCGTGTGGCAGGCTCGTCCAGCATCTGCCTGAATGCGGCATCGGCAGCGGGTTTATCGCCTGAAAGTTGTGCCGCCTGGGCACTCAGAAGCAGCGTCAGCGGCTCGGACGAAATCAGCTTGCGTGCATCATTGGCGTGGCGACGCGCGGCGGCAGGATCGCCCGCACCGATTGCCACCATGCCGCGCGATACGGCATCGAAGCCACGCGCCCGCGTGCGCGCCCTCGACGCAAACGAGAACGCCGTCGGCAGTCCCAGCAAGAAGCGGATCATGGTCCAGAGCAGCATGCTGAACAGGACCAGCAACACGACACCAATTGCCGCCATCGCCACCGTTGTCTCGATGGTGTAGGCACCCCACACAACCGAAACCTCGCCGGGTCGTTCAGCCAGCCAGACTGCGCCGAACGCAAACGCGCTGGCGATGGCGATGAAGACCAGAATGCGCAGCATGATAATCTGCCCCCGTAGGCTTACTTTTGGGCCGACAACGCCTTGATGGCGTCATCGGTGATGGTTTTGATGGCCTGATCGGCATTCGCACGCTGGCTCAACGTCGCCATCCAGGCCTCGCCGGCACGGCGTGCAGGCTCCGGCAATTCAGCGAACGCGGTAGCCGCAGCGCCGACATCTCCACGCTGCAAGGCCTGGTCAATACGGCTGGCGACAGCGGCGGGGGAAGCACCCTGCACTGCGCCCGTGCTGCGCACACGCACCAAGCCGTCGGTCAACTTGAGCAATCGCTCGCTCCAGGGCGCATCCGGGCTTGCCGGCTCGGCAACGAACACAGGGCGCAGTTTGCGGAATTCGGCATTGATCACCGTCATGGCGGGCGCACCGCTGGTGGCCATGGGGCCAAGCACGCGCAGGGGTTCGGCAGTAGCACCAAGGGCTGTCAGGGCGGTCATCTCGGTCGTGAACGGACGGCCTTCGGCCAATGCGCGAGTGAGCCTGTCCGCCACGATCAGCTTTGCCGCGCCAGTGGCCGACGCACTCGGCGCGCCAACATTGCGGGCCACCTTCTCGATCTCCTCAAGCCGCGGAGCCAGCGCTTGGGCCGCACGCTCGCTCTCGGTCAGCCTGGCACGCATCTCGGCAAGCGCGGCATTGTCCGCAGTGGCGTTGCCGCCTTGAGGTCTGGCCGCCAACTCGCCAATCCGGCGTTCGAGCCCGTTGATCTGGTCGCGCACCTGCGCGGCAACCGGCGCGCTCTGTATCGCAGACTGAACCACGGCCTGCAGATCCGGCACCGATTGCGGCGGGCGCGGGGCCTCCAACTTTGCCAACCTTGCCGATATCTCGGCCAAAGGTGGTGAGCTGGGCAGACTCACGCCCAGCAAAGGTGCGATATACCCGACGAGGCCAGCACCAATCACACCGGAAGCCAGCGCGACCGCAATCGTGGCACCAAGGCCGAAGTCATGACGAATTATGGCTGGCGCTGGCGTGACAGAGGCTGGGGGGGCTTCTGTTGGCAACACCGCATCAGCAGGCTTCTGAAGGACCGGCGACACCATCTCCGGCAGCTCCGGATGGCCGGGTACTATCGTCACCGTTTCGGCACTGCTGGCGTTTGCAATAACAGGCTGCAAGGCCGCCTTCGCCTCGCCCGCTGCCATCTGCACCTCATCATTCTTCGCAGGATTCACTGCAGGAACAATCTTGCGGGTGCGCGGTGCCATTCTGGACATGGCGGGAGCCACGCCATCGGCCACACTGGCCGCCAAGACAGCTTTTGCCGAGGCAATATTACCACCTTCGAAAAGCGCCAGCATGTGCTCCTCATCAGCTTGACCTGCCACGGTCACCTGCGTGAACCCGGCAGCCTTGAGCGGCTCCGCAACGTCAGCTGACAGCGCAAAATGCCGCAGTTCGGCGACAGACGGCCCGACACCAGCGGCATCTGACAGGGCCACGAAAACCTCGCTGGCACGGCGCGAATAGTGCAGCACCTTGTCGATGGAGCCTTCCGCAAACGCAGCGAGAGCAGCCTCTGGCATTACCGCCACCGGCTCCGCGCGGTACCGGATCCAGAGCGCGATTTCATGCCCTGCATCGGCAAAGGCTGCGGGCAACCCATCCTTGTGATCCTCGCCTGTGGCCAGCAGCACGCGGTAGCGCGGTGGCAGTTTGGCCAGCACCAACCGCGTCAGCGCCTTCTGGTCGCCCGAGGCCGAGGTCACATTGCTGAAGCCATTGGCGGTCATCGCCTCGGCAGTCCTGTCACCGACCGCGAACACGGGAAGGGTCGCGGGCAGGTCGGCGAGGGCCGGTGTCAGTCCGCTGGCGCCTTGGCCACTTGTCACGAGCAGGGCTGCAAACTTGCCGCTTGGGCGTGCATCACCTGACGCTGTTATGCTGAAGAGCGGGCATGACAAGGCCGCCAGACCCCTGGCTTCAAGTGCGGCCATGGTGCGCCTAGCACCTGGCTCAGGTCTGGTGACAAGAATGCTCATCGTTCACCCTTCGCCCGTGCCCGTTCACCAATTTGTCATGCGCCACAAGAGCTTGGGCCACGGCGCATGATGGACAAAGCCATATCCGGCTTTCGTCCGCTATCCAACTTTATGCCGCACGCATCAAGCATAAACCCCGTGCGGAGCTCGCGCTCTCAAGAAATGGCCGAGTTCTTCGCCCAAGGCGACAGCATCGGTGACAGCTCCATTGCGCTGGTCCTCCGCAACGGCGCTGCCATCGGGCGACAGGATCAGACCCCTGAGCGTCAGCACGCCCGCCGTGATGGTGGCGTGGCCTGCAATCGGCGTGCGGCAAGAGCCGTCAAGAACTTTCAACATCGCCCGTTCCGCCGAAACGCAAGCACCCGTGACTGCGCACGACACGGCTGCAACTGCGGCCATGCTGGCAACATCACCGACGCGCACCACCAGCCCAATGGCGCCCTGCCCGACAGCTGGCAACATCTCGTCAGTGGACAGCACAACGCTGGCCTTGTCGGCAAGCCCGAGACGCTTGAGGCCGGCGATCGCCAGCAAAGTGGCGTCGAAATGCCCGGCCATCACCTTGTCGAGGCGCGTGCCGACGCTGCCGCGCAGAAGCGACACTTCGCAATCGGGCCTCGCGCGCTTGAGGATGGCTTGCCGCCTCAACGA
>JBOFFB010000046.1:0-2034 GCA_051648385.1 Allobosea sp. | reverse complement strand
TCGCGAGAAAAGGCTTGAGCCTGAGCAATTGTCCTGTCCGATCGGCAAATGTCTCCAACCCCTTGGCATCCCGCTCCGTCAGCGCAATCAGCAGGTCGGCGCGGGCGATAGCCCCACTGGCAAGGTTATGGGCATGCGTCCATTCACCATCAGCGCGCTTTGCAGCGTAGGAAGCTTCTGCCGCCACATAGGGAATGCCGAACGATGCACTTATTCCGGGCCCGAGCAAATCCGGTGCACGGTAGTAAAGGTGGTAGGTAAACCACAGATCCGGTCGCCACACCTTGAAATCCTCGCGCAGGATCGCAATCTCGCGGCTTGCGGCTAGCTGGAGATGAGTGAGGTCATCCGGTTCGCTCAACCTTGCACGCAGGCGCGACACCAGTCGGACCTCGTGTCCGAGGCTCCCGAGAAGTGCGAACAGTTGCCGCGCCATGAGCCGGTCCCCCGAAGGAGTGGGGCTATCAGGCGGCTTTAAAGGCGCGTAGAAGGCAATGCGCAAGGACTTGAAACTCTCCAGATTGGCATCTCGCCGACCGTGAATTGCCGCGCAGACCCAGCCTGGGGTGACATGCCAAGGCAACGCGGCACTGGTGTGTTACAGCATCGCATACAAAAGTGGGTATCGAATTCGTGAGTATGCAGCGGTCAGGGTTTTGGTCATCGATTGGCTTTCCGCTTGCAGGCCAATGTCCTGCCAACGCGAAAAATCGAACCAGTGCGGGCCGTCACCGTCCGAACAACCGGTGGTCAACAGGCTGAAGCAGTGTTGGACGAGGAGATGAACAAAATTGGAGCATAACCTGTTCCGGTATGTCTGGCGCAACAGCAGACGCGACCAATTGATCGTGCTCGCCATGATCGTTCTTTCGCTGCCATTCTATTTTGCTGCGTTCGACTTGCCCAAGCGCATCATCAACGACGCTTTGATGGGGCGTTCCTTTAGCGGCAGCAACACATCCACCACCTTTTTGAATCTTTCCTTCACGCTGCCCGAGATGTTGGGTGGTACCTACAACCTGTTCAGCGGTTTTCAGGTCAACCAGCTGCAGCTTCTTTTCAGCCTCAGCACTGTGTTCCTGCTGCTCGTGATCATCAACGGCGCATTCAAGTATTACATCAACCTGAGCAAAGGTATCCTCGGCGAGCGCATGCTACGGCGCATGCGTTTCGAGGTCTTCGCGTTATATCTGCGGTTCAAGCCGGAAGACATCAGGAGCGTGAAACCAGCGGAAGCGGCTAGCATCATCAAGGACGAGATCGATCCAATCGGCGGCTTCACCGGCGACGCGTTCATCCAACCGGCCTTTCTATGCATGCAGGCCTTCACAGCGATGCTTTTCATCATGGTGCAGAGCTTCTGGCTCGGGCTGGTCGCACTGAGCGTGGTGATGGTGCAAGGGTTCATCATTCCGCGTTTGCGCCGCGAGCAACTTCGGTTGTCACGCCTGAGGCAAATCGAGTCACGGCGGCTGGCCGGGCGTATTGGAGAGGTGATCGAAATTGCTCCAGCGATCCACACCACCGGTTCGGCTTCCTACGTGAAGGCCGATCTCGGAAACCGGCTGGGTGTGTTGTTCGAGATCAGAACAGATCTGTTCCGCCGCAAGTTTGCGGTCAAGTATCTCAATAACTTCCTGGCTCAGGTGACTCCCTTCTTTTTCTACTCAATTGGCGGTTATCTGGCGCTGACAGGGGCCATGAATATCGGGCAACTGGTCGCTGTGATCGCCGCGTACCGCGACCTGCCGCCACCGATCAAAGAATTGATCGACTGGGATCAGGAACGTGCCGATGTCACCGTCAAGTATCAGCAGATCGTGGCGCAGTTCCCCTCGCGCTTGCTCAGCACGGATGACGAGGACCCAAAGCGCAGTCCGCCGCCGCCCGATGCACCGCTGCAGATCAACAACCTGCAGGTCAGCGACCGCCGCGGAGGCACTATCCTAGCGCCGATGACGCTCACCATCGCGCGCCCCTCTCATGTGGCTCTTCTGGGCGCGGTTGGTACAGGGCGAGACGGGCTGGCGCGGG
>JBOFFB010000045.1:0-8419 GCA_051648385.1 Allobosea sp. | reverse complement strand
ATTTCGGAAACTTGCGATATTCCGCGCGAGAAGATCACGCTGGCCAGCCATGCCATCGACGATCTCGGGATCGATTCGCTGGCCTTCCTCGACATCGCTTTCGCGGTCGACAAGGCGTTCGGCATCAAGCTGCCGCTGGAGCAATGGACGCAGGAAGTGAACGAGGGCAAGGCCCCGGCCGAGCAGTATTTCGTGCTGGAGAATCTTTGCGCCCGCATCGACGGGCTGGTGGCGGCGAAAAGCGCCTGAATCGTTGTGGCAAGCGTCATGGTCGGGCTTGACCCGACCACCCTATGGGTAACGGACATCAAAAACGCGAACAGGGTGGTCGGCTCAAGCCTGACCATGACGCGTTGCTACACCCCGTACGTGACAAGCTGCATGGTTCTGGGCTAAACGATCTGGCCTTGCGCTGATGCGCTCCATTGATCAGCCCCATCCCACTCCGAGCCGTTTCAGACCATGCGCCTTGAATATTTCGAGATGATCGACAGGGTCACGCTGTTCGACAGAGCTGCAAAGCGATTGATCGCAACGGCGAAAGTTCCGACGGAAAGCCCCGTGTTCGAAGGCCATTTCCCGGGGCATCCGCTGGTGCCGGGCGTGCTGTTGACCGAAACCATGGCGCAGGCCTCGGGCTATCTCATCCTGGGACTCAATGGCCTGACCCAGATGCCGTTTCTGATGACAGTCGACAAGGCGCGCTTCCGTACCTTCGTGGAGCCGGATGCAGACCTCGTGATCGAGGCGGCGGTCAGCATCGAAGGCTCTGGCTATGCCGCCACCAAGGCAAAGATCACGGTCGACGGCAAGCCGATCTGCGATGCGGAGCTGCGGTTTCGCCTGATGCCGTTCCCAGCTGACCTTGCCGAACTGATGCGCGGTCGTACGGCGGCGATCGGGCTTGTGCCGGAGGTTGTGAGCTGATGGCGCGCGATGTCCTGATTACCGGCATCGGTCTTGTGTCCAGCCTTGGTGAAGGTACCGGGCCGCATCTGGAAGCCCTGCGAGGACAGCGCCAGCCCGTGATCGATGCCACGAGTTTTGCGCCTTATCCGGTGCATCCGCTGGCTGCCCTGGAGCTCGACCGGCAGATCCCCAAGAAATCCGATCAGCGCCAGATGGAGCCATGGCAGCGCATCGGCGTCTATGCGGCGGGACTGGCACTGGACAGCGCAGGCATCAAGACGAATGCCGAAGCCAAGGACAGGATGCACGTGATCGTGGCAGCCGGCGGCGGCGAGCGCGACCACGCGGTCGATGGCCAGATCCTGACGGGGCTCAAGACCGCCGAAAAGCCCGGTGTGTTCCTCAATGAGCGCCTGCTTGGCGACTTGAGGCCGACCTTGTTCCTGGCCCAACTGTCGAACCTTCTGGCAGGCAATATCTCGATCGTCCATGGGGTCACCGGGCCGTCACGAACCTTCATGGGCGAGGAACAGGCTGGGGTCGATGCGGTCCGCATCGCCCATGCGCGCATCGCGGCTGGCCAGGCCGACATGATCCTCGTGGGCGGTTCATACAACGCCGAACGGCGCGACATGCTGCTGCTGTTAGAGCTTGGCGGGGCGGCCTTCAAAGGTCGGCCGGTGCCGGTGTTCCGGCGCGGCGCAGGGCAAGACGGTATGATCACAGGCAGTGTCGGCGCCTTCATGGTGCTCGAATCAGCGGCTAGCGCGGCGGCTCGCGGAGCCAGGGCATTTGCC
Source organism: Allobosea sp. (assembly GCA_051648385.1). Lineage (GTDB taxonomy): Bacteria > Pseudomonadota > Alphaproteobacteria > Rhizobiales > Beijerinckiaceae > Allobosea. Next base: position 6,713 of record JBOFFB010000045.1, on the reverse strand, counting down.
AGGCTGGACGGCGTCAGCGCCGAATATTCCAGGCGTGAGCCCGGCAGCGTGACCCGTTCACTGGTGGCGCAAGGCGGCAAGCATGGAGCTGCAGCGCCGGGGGGGCTCGCAGTCTCCGCCGCATCCGGCGTTGCGCCCGGAGAAGAAATGGCCGCATGGGCAGAGCTTGCACCCGGGACAACACCCATCGCCAGCGGCGACCTGATCGGCCACGGCGTGGAAGCCGCATTTCCTGCGGCAGTGGCCATCGCTGCAGCCATGCTGTCGGCCGGAGACGGCACGTGCGCGCTGGTGGCCGGAGTCGGGCATCATCGCGGCGAGGGCCTCGCCAGCCTGAGCGCGGGCTGAAGGAGCAATGCGATGAGCGACCAGTTCCAGAGATCAGGCCGTGATTCGTCTGACCGTCCGCTGGTGGCTGTCACCGGGATGGGCCTCGTCACGTCGCTTGGGCAGGGCAAGGCCGACAATTGGGCGAGGCTGACTGCCGGCCAGTCCGGAATCCACCGCATCACCAGATTTCCTGTCGAGGGCTTGCGCACGACCATTGGCGGGACAGTCGATGATCTGTTCAGCCGAAGCTTCGCTGCGCCGGAACTTTCGGAGAAGCTTGCCATGCTTGCGGCCGATGAGGCCGTCGGCCAGGCTGGCATCGGCAGCAAGGGCTCATTCCCGGGCCAGCTTTTCATGGCAGTGCCGCCGGTCGAGCTTGAGTGGCCACAAAAGCAGGAACTCGCTGCCGCCTGCGCTGGTGATGTCACCTATGACGGCCTGCTTGAGGCGGCTTCTGCTCACCGGCATCGCGCTTTTCACGAGATGTTTCTGTTCGGCACCGTTGCCACCCGTCTCGCAGACCATTTTGGCACGCGCGGCTCGCCGATCTCACTGTCGACGGCATGCTCGTCAGGTGCCACCGCAATCCAGATGGGAGTCGAGGCGATCAGGCGCGGTGAGACCGATGCCGCGCTTTGTGTCGGCACGGATGGCTCGGTTCATGCCGAGGCGCTGATCAGGTTCTCGCTGCTGTCGGCCCTGTCGACGCAGAACGATCCGCCTGAAGGTGCCTCCAAGCCGTTTTCGAAGAACCGTGATGGTTTCGTCATGGGCGAGGGCGGGGCAGCCCTGGTGCTGGAGAGCTATGCCAGCGCCAAGGCGCGCGGCGCGACGATCCTCGGTTTTGTGCTGGGGTGTGGCGAGAAGGGCGACGGTTTCCACCGCACGCGCTCATCGCCGGATGGGCGACCTGCGATCATCGCCATGCAGGATGCGCTTCGCGACGCGGGACTCGAACCCGACCATATCGACTACGTCAACGCGCACGGCACCTCGACGCCCGAGAACGACAAGATGGAAGCGATGAGCTGCACCGCGGTGTTCGGGAACCGCATGGGCCGCTTGCCAATCTCGTCGAACAAATCGATGGTGGGCCATACGCTCACGGCGGCGGGTGCGGTCGAAGCGGTGTTCTCGCTGTTGACCATCGCCCATGGCCGCATTCCGCCAACTATCAACTACCGAGAGCCTGATCCCAACATCCCCCTCGATGTCGTGCCCAACACGGCACGGGACGCCACGGTCAGGCGCGTGATCTCCAACTCCTTCGGCTTTGGCGGGCAGAACACCTGCCTTGTCTTTGGCGATGCGCCGGTCTGAGGCCGTGATGGGCAAAGTATCGGGCAAGGTGCTGGTCACGGGCGGCGCAAAGGGCATCGGAGCGGGCATCGTCCGCGCGCTGGCTGCTGCTGGGCATGATATTGTGTTCACCTTCCGCTCCTCGGGTGATCAGGCGCGGGCTCTGGCGTCCGAGCTTGCAGCAATGCACGAAGGTGCGGCAATTCAAGCTGTGGCACTTGATCTTGCCGACAAGGCAGCTGTCGCTGATTTTTGCGCTTCAGCCGAGGACCTCGGTCAGATTGACGGCATCGTCCACAATGCCGGGCAGTCATACGATACGCTGTCAATGATGTTGGCGCAGGACAAGGCCGAGGCTGCGATGCAGGTCAATTTCTGGTCGTTCACGCAGATCGTCAACGCGTTCGTGCGCCCCATGATGGCGCGCCGCACTGGCCGGGTGATCGCCATCGGCTCGGTTACTGCCACCCGCGCCAACCAGGGCAACGCTGCCTATGCGGCGTCGAAGGCCGCAGTGGAAGCCTACATGCGCACACTGTCGCTTGAGACGGCGAAGCGTGGCATCACCGCGAACACCATAGCACCCGGCTTCGTTGATACCGACATGATGGGACCATACGCGGCGTATCGCGAGAAAATGGAAAAGCAGATCCCGGCGGGGCGTTTCGCTTCTCCGGCGGACATAGGCGCGCTGGCAGCATTCCTGATGAGCCCGCAAGCGGCGTACATCACGGGTGCTACAATTCCGGTTGATGGCGGGCTGATGGCGTCGATGGGTCTGCAGCGGTAAAGATACAGCAGGCATGACAGTCATGCCGAGGATACTGAACCATGCGTGCACTGATGCTTCACGGCGACCGTGATCTCCGAATTGAGGAGATCGAAGCCCCCCCACCGCCTGCTCCGGGCGAGGTGCAGGTGAGGGTGCGTGCACTCGGGCTGAATTTCCTCGATGTCTGGGGTTTTCGGGGCATGGCGTTCGCCAAGCGCAAGATGCCGCAGGCGGCAGGGGTCGAGGCGGCAGGCGAAGTGGTCGCGCTCGGGACAGGCGTCTCCCGTTTCCGCATCGGCCAGAAGGTCACCATGTACGGAGCCGACACTTGCGGCCACTGCAAGGCTTGCCGCGAAGGCCGCGACAACCTGTGCGAAAATGTTGCCGGTATCATGGGTTTTCACATCGATGGTTTCGGGCGCGAACTGATCAACCGCGCCGAGCGGTTATGCGTGGCCGTGCCTGATGAGGTTTCGTTCGAGCATGCTGCCTGCGCGCCGATCGGCTTCGGCACTGTCCAGCACATGTTGTTCGACAATGCCAAACTGGAGCCGGGCGAAAGCATCCTGATTCACGCGGCCGGCTCTGGCATCGGCACCGCCGCGATCAAGATGGCAAAGGCCATTGGGTGCACTGTTTACACAACGGTCGGTGACGATGCGAAGGCCGAAAAAGCGCTGGCGCTCGGCGCGGACCACGTCGTCAATTACAAGACCGAACGCTTCGAGGGCGAGGTCAGGCGGCTGACAAAGCGAAAAGGCGTCGATGTGGTGTTCGAGCATGTCGGGGCCGACACGTGGAATGGCTCGCTGCTCTGCCTCAAGCGCGGCGGGCGTCTCGTCACGTGCGGCGCGACATCGGGTGCCACTGCGACAATCAATCTGATGCAGCTTTTCCAGCAGCAATATCGCATCTTTGGCTCCTTCGGCTGCGCCATGAAGAACATCTCCGACGCTTTGACGAAGATGGCGTCGGGGATGACGCCGGTGGTCGATTCGGTGTTCGAGTTGGCTGAGTTCGAAAAAGGTCTCGCCCGACTTGAAGGCCGCCAGGTCTTCGGCAAAGTCATCATCAAACTGTAGTTCGGTGTCGGCAAGTGCGGTGCAGGGCGAAACCGGTTGCACTAGAGCATTGCGCACAAAAGTGGGTACCGGTTTTGTGAGTACGCAATGCTCTATCTTATTATGATCGATCATCTTTCTGTATTGAGATGGATTCCATCTCAATGCAGGATGATCTAAAAACGGTTGACCTGCATGCCATGTGCCGCCATGGCGTGCGCTTGTGTTTGAACGTCAGGGTTGGGCAATCGTGTTGCGGATGAAGAGGCTGGCCTCGCGGCTTGCCGCCATCATGATGATCGGGGCAGTGCGCATGGTGTTCGCCCTGTCACGCGCGCTTGGTCCGACGCGGGCCAGCGCGACCGGTGGCTGGCTCTTGCGCAAGCTTGGACCCATCACGCCGCAGCAACGTGTGGCCCGTGACAACCTGGCCGCCGCCTTTCCGGAAAAGAGCGAGACGGAGCGCGCCGCGATACTTGAACAAGCCTGGGACAGCCTTGGACGAACCGCAGGCGAGTATGCCCATATGGCGACATTGTTTGATTACGATGCCGACAACCCGGACCCCAATGGCCGTATCGAGGTGGCTGGCATCGAACATTTCGCGGCACTCCGCGATGACGGCAAGCCAGGCATCATCTTCTCGGCTCATCTCGCGAACTGGGAACTGCCTGCAATCTGCGCCGAACGTTATGGGCTCGCGGCGACGGCAGTGTTTCGTCCGCCGAATGATCCTGCGGTAGCGGCCGTGATCCACGAAATCCGCTCGGGTACCATGGGTGGGCTTGCCGCTTCGATGCGGGGTGCTGCCTTCGAGATGCATGGCGTGCTGGAGAAGGGTGGGCATCTCGGCATGCTGATCGACCAGCATTTCACGCGCGGTATCGTCATCGACTTCATGGGCCAGAAGGCGCTGGCCAATCCGGTTCTGGCCAAGTTTGCCCGCCGTTTCGAGTGTCCTGTCCATGGCGTCCGTGTCATCCGTTTGCCAGGGCATCGCTTCAGGCTGGAATTGACCCCACCGTTGGACCTGCCGCGCGATGCGTCCGGTGAGATCGATGTCGAAGGCGCGATCCAGATGATGAGTGGCGTGATCGAGGGCTGGGTCCGCGAACATCCGGGCCAATGGCTCTGGATGCATCGGCGCTGGCGCCCGAACATGGTTGCTCAAGCGCAAGCATTGAAGGAAAAAGGCCTCATGGTCGGCTCAACAGCGACAAGTTCCCAAGTTTCAAGCTAACGTGACTTTCCCGCGACGGGCAAATCGGGTTGAGTGTCGTTGATGAAGTCAGGACGACACATGAGCGGTTGGCAATTGGCGGCGGTTTTGCTGATGGGCGGGATGGTGCCCGTGCAAGCGCAGGACAGCGTTCAGCCACGCAAGCCGCGCGCTGTGCTGGAGCTTTTTACCAGTCAGGGCTGTTCGTCTTGCCCGGCAGCTGACGCGCTCTTTGTCGAGATGGCGCGTGATCCTTCGCTGATCGTTCTGACACTGCCTGTCGACTATTGGGACTATCTTGGCTGGAAGGACACGCTCGCCCATGCTGCCTTCAGCCAGCGCCAACGCGGCTATGCCAAGACGCGCAGCGATGGGCAAGTCTACACGCCGCAGGCCATCATTGATGGTGTGGCCCATGCCGTCGGTTCCGACAAGCAGGCCATGACCCAGATCATCACGGCACATCAGGCAACGCCGTTGCCACTCGATGTGCGTGTGCGGGAGGCTGGCGGCCAGATCAACATCTCGGTGTCCGGCACTGCTGCGGCGGGCTCGATCTGGGTGCTTCCGGTGGCCAGGTTCCGCAGTGTGGCCATCTCGCGTGGCGAGAACCGGGGACGCGAAGTGGCCTATGCCAATGTGGTGCGCGGCATGATGCGTGTCGGTGACTGGCGCGGCGAGGCCATGACCATCGACTTGCCGGTCAACCTTGTCCAGCAGGCAGACGCTGAGACTTATGTCGTGCTCATTCACAAGGACGAGGGCAAGGTCGGCCGGATTCTGGGGGCCGCAAAGGCACCGCGCTTCTGAAAGCCCGTCGGCGAACCGACTGGCTTTACCTGTTCAGATCACGATGACCTTGTTGTCGAGTTCGTCGCTGTCGTCCACCATTGGCGGAAACTGTGCCGCGAGGGCTTGGCCGCTGGCCTGCACGACAGCCACAAGCCCTTCTGCCAGCTGATCACGGCCTATGGCCGCGATCAGATCTGCGATCATGGTGCGCCAGACATCATCTCCGATCTTCGCAACAATGGCCGTATCCGTGACGATCTCGGCATAGTGCTCCGCCAGCGCAACGTAGATGAGCACTCCTGTTCGGTCACGGGTGGCGGTCATGCCACGCGCCACAAACTCGCGTTGCGCGGCATCATGCCCCTTCCGTCGCCTGAGCAAACGCGGCACGAGCCTCAGCCGCATTGCCTGCGGCTGGAACAGTACGATCAGGATGGCCGCAACAATGATCTGGAACGCGAAAATGCCACGCGTGCTCACTTGAGTGAGTTCGATCAAGGGCCAGGGCGCAACCATGGCCAGCAGAAGCGCCACAACCATGGCCCAGCTTCTCCAGTTGCCGGCGACACGGTCGACCACCACGATGATCTCGGCAGATGTGATGGTTTCAGCGTCGCGGATCGCTGCCGCTATGCTGGCCTGGCCTGTGGACGACAAAGTGCGCGAAAGCTTCAGCATGCTGACCTCCTGTCGCAAGTTGTGGTCATATACCGCATGTCGTCACCAGTCACCGGAGGCACCCCCGCCACCGGACGAGCCGCCGCCTCCTGAAAAACCGCCCCCACCGCCGCCTCCACCACTCCAGCCCGATCCCCCAGACCAGCCACCGGATGACGGCGCGGGCAACACCACCCAGCGTCCGTCCCGCATGCGGTGCGAGCGCTGGCCGCCACGCCGGCTGCCCGGGCGTGCCTGCAGCAGCATGACGATGAAAATGAAAAGGAAGAAGGCCATGATGACGAAGGGCACGATATCCTCGTTCCCGTCATCACGGATTTGCGGCTTGCGCTGCCATTGCTCGGCATCGCCCTTCAGTATGTCGAGCATCGCATCGACGCCTGCCTCGATCCCGCCGGCAAAATCACCGGTGCGGAACTTTGGCGAGATGGCCGTCGTGATGATGGTGCGTGACAGAGCGTCGGTCAGCGCCCCTTCGAGCCCGTAGCCAACCTCGATGCGGACCTTGCGTTCCCTGGGCGCTATGATCAGCAGCGCGCCGTTGTTCTTGTCCTTGGTGCCA
>JBOFFB010000044.1:0-3712 GCA_051648385.1 Allobosea sp. | reverse complement strand
AGCACGGTGCCAGAGTCGCGCATCGCCGTGGTCAGCGCCACACGCTCGGCTGTGTTCATGTCGCGGAAGAACACCGCCATGGCAAAGGCCGCCGCCTGCCCCTCGGTGACGCTGCCATCGGTCAGGCCTGCGATCATCTGGCCGATCTCGATGCGCGACAGCTCTGCACCGTCGCGCTTCTTGCGGATGATTTCCTGCGGCAGAAAGTCCATCAGTAGACCCCGTCGCCGCTTTCGCTCGGGCGCGCGACCATGCCATCCCCGGCGATCACATCGAGCAACACCTGATGCAGCCCGCTCGCGCCAAATCGGAAGGTGCGGGAGTTGGCCCAGTCTGGTCCCATGACGCTGTCGGCGAGATCAAGGTAGATTCTCGCGTCGCCGAGTGTACGGATGCCGCCCGAAGGCTTGAGACCGACGGGCAGGCCACTCGCCTTGATCACCTCCAGCATGGTCCGTGCAGCCTCCGGCGTGGCTGAAACGGGCGTCTTGCCGGTCGAGGTCTTGATGAAATCAGCGCCAGCCCCGATGGCCAACTCGCTGGCATGGCGGATGCTGGCCTGATCCGGGTAATGCCCGGTCTCCAGAATGACCTTGAGCAGGGTCGCACCACACACCGCCTTGATCTCGGCGATCATGTCGGTGGCAATCTCAGGCTCGCCCTGCAGGAATGCCTTGTAGGGCATGACAAGGTCGATCTCGTCAGCTCCGTCACCAATGGCCTCGGTCGTGTCGCCGGAAATGCGCCCGACATTGGTGCCACCTGCAGGAAAGTTGACCACGGTGGCGACCCTGACGGCGCTGTCGCCGAGTGTGCGCCGCGCCAGGCTGACGAATTGTGGCCAGATGCAGACGGCTGCAACCGGCACGGGCCCGCTCAGGGCCCTGGCGCAGAGTTGCAGGATGCCCGGCTCGCTGGCCTGATCGGTAAGATCGGTCAGGTCGAGCAGGCCAATCGCCCGGCGGGCAGTATCGGCATCAGCCATGCGCCATCTCCTTCACAAAAGCCCGCACCAGCGCTTTCAGGCGCGGCGCGGCACTGTCGGCCACATGCTTGGTCTCGGCATGGTTGGGCGCGACCACCTGCATGCCTGTGCCGTAATTGGTGACGATCGACAAGGCCGCAATGTCGAGACCGAGCCGCCGCGCCATGATCACTTCGGGCACAGTCGACATGCCGACGAGGTCCGCACCAAGGCGTTGCGCCAGCCGGATTTCAGCCGGTGTCTCGAAACTCGGGCCGGTGAACCACATGTAGACGCCCTCGGGAAGTGCCACACCGGCTTTGTCGGCAGCACGCTGAAGGTGATGTCGCATGACCGGGCTGTAGGCATCCGCCATCGGCACGAAGCGCCGCTCGTCGCTGTCGCCGATCAGCGGGTTGGGTGCGCCAAGGCTGATATGGTCCGAGATCGCCACGACACTGCCAGGCGGCATATCGGGATTGACCGAGCCTGCCGCGTTGGTCGCGAGAACGGCCGGTCGGCCCAGCTTCGTCAACATGCCAAGCGGAACTTTCATCACGGCTGCGTCGCCTGCTTCGTAATAGTGCGAGCGACCGGCGAACACGAGCACATGGCGGCCTTCGAGCATGCCTGAGACGAGTGCCTTGGCATGGCCGGAAACGACACCTTTCGGAAAACCGGGGATGTCGGCGAACGGGATCGTCACCGCATTCTCGATCTCGCCTGCCAGCGATCCGAGCCCTGAGCCGAGAATGATCGCAAGGTCCGGCGGCACGACGCCGCGCGCCGCCACGAAGGCGGCAGCTTCACCAAACAGGCTTTCAGGGTGATCCTGCCAGGCCATCGCTAGAGTTCCTTGCCAAAGGTGAGGTTTTCAACGCGCGAGGTTGTCTGGCCCGAACGAGGCGGGCAAGAGCTCATCCACCGTGAAGCTGCGGCGCACGCCGTTCTGGTCCGCCACATGCACCTTCACGTCAAGTGCCGCAAACTCGCGCAGGCGCTGCCGGCAGCCGCCACAGGGCGTGCAGAGCTCGTTGCCGTCGCCGATGACCATTGCTTCGACGATGCACGTCTCACCCGCCATGATCATGGCTGCGATGGCGCTGGCCTCGGCGCAGTTGCCGACGGGATAGGCGGCGTTCTCGACATTGCAACCGGCATAGATATCGCCATTTGCGCCCCGAAGCGCCGCCCCGACCCTGAAGCGCGAATACGGCACATAGGCACGGGCCTGCGCTGCCTTGGCCGCCTCGAACAGGGCTTGCAGGGCCGGTGTCATGAACGGTCCTTGAGATAGGGCACGCCCACGGCCTTGGGCGGCGTCGCCTTTCCGATGAATCCGGCGAGTAGGACCACAGTCAGGATATACGGCAGGGCCTGGATGGCCTGCACCGGCACCTGCCCGATGCCGGGGAAATTGACGCCCTGGATACGCAGCGCCACCGCATCGAGCAGCCCGAACAGGAAGCAGGCTCCCAGCGCAGGCAAAGGCCGCCATTTGGCAAAGATCAGCGCGGCCAGTGCGATGAAGCCCTTGCCCGCCGTCATGTCCGTGATGAAGCCGGCCGATTGCGCGATGGCGAGATAGGCCCCGCCGAACCCGCACAACACACCGGCCATGATCACGGCGGAGTAGCGCAGCCGGGTCACGGACAAGCCAGCTGTGTCGACGGCAGCGGGGTTCTCGCCAACTGCACGCAAGCGCAGGCCCCAGCGCGTGCGGTACAGCAAAAACCATGTCAGCGGCACCATGGCGAGTGCCATGTAAACCAGCACCGAATGCCCGGAGATGACTTCGAAATAGATCTCGCCGATCACCGGAACCGACCGCACTTCAGCAGCAAACGGCAAGGTGATCTCATTGAAACGAGCGCCCGATGGCAGTTGCGGCGTACGCCCGCCCTGCCCGAACCAGGCATTGCCGAGGATGGCGGTGAGGCCCGATGCCAGCACGTTGATGGCGACACCCGAGACGATCTGGTTGCCGCGCTGGCTGATGGAGGCAAAGCCGTGCACCAGCGCGAACAGCACCGAGGCCATGATGGCCGCCAGCAGCCCCATCCAGGGGTTGGGCACGAGCGAAGCGACGGCACCGGCGGCAAAGGCCCCGACCAGCATCTTGCCCTCAAGCCCGATGTCGACCACGCCCGCACGCTCCGAATAGAGCCCCGCAAGGCATGCGAACAGCAGCGGCACTGACAGGCGGATGGCTGAATCAACGGCGAGCAGGATGAGCTGGAAGGCTTCGTTCATGCCGGAGCCTTTATCGGCACTTCCACCCTGCCAGTGAAGCGCGCATACAGGGCCGCGATCTTGTCGGCGAACATCATTTCGAGTGCGCCCGCGAACAGGATGACGAAGCCTTGGATGACGATGATCATCTCGCGGGTGATCTTGGGTTTGTCGAAGGCAAGCTCGGCCCCGCCCTGATACAGCACGCCGAACAGCAGCGCCGCGAGCACGATGCCGAACGGGTGCCCGCGCCCCATCAGCGCCACCGCGATGCCGACAAAGCCCGCGCCTGCAGTGAATTCGTTGATCAGGCGGCCCTGTACGCCGAGAATCTCGTTGGTTGCCATCAGCCCCGCCAGGCCGCCGGAGATCAGCAACGCGATCACGGTGATTTTTGCCGGCGAGATCCCGGCATAGACCGCAGCATCGGGGTTGGCACCAACGGTACGGATTGCGTAGCCTAGCCGTGTCCGCCAGATCAACACCCAGACGAAGATGGCCGCCAGAATGGCGAAG
>JBOFFB010000043.1:0-4661 GCA_051648385.1 Allobosea sp. | reverse complement strand
TCACTTTTCCTTGTGTGTCAGTTTGAACATTTGGGTTCAGTTCAGGTAGCCATCAGGCCGCTTCGTCTCGTTTGGCATAAGCCCCGAAAACACGCGCCAGCTTGGCAGCCGGAGCGGTCGAGAGCTGCGCAATCTTCGTTGCTGGTGCAACGAGAAGGCCAATGATCTTGGCACGCAGTTCGTCGAGGGACGGCATCGTGGCGAGCGCCTTGACACGGTCCGTATTCAGGGAGGTCGCGCCCATCGCGCCACCAAGGATGACAAGCTTGTCATTGACCTTGGCGAAATCGACGCAGACCTTGGGCGCTGCAACCGGATCCTTGCTGTAAGCCAGCAAGGTGGGGCCCTTCAAAAGGACTCCGATGGAAGCTGCGTCCGTGCCTTCGAGAGCGATTTTGGCCAGGCGGTTCTTCGCGACCTTCACGGTGCCACCTGCTTTGCCCATCTCGCGACGGAGCTTCTGCATGTCAGCAACGGTCAGGCCTGCGTAGTGGGCCACCACGACAACTGAATTGGTCTTGAAGACCTCGTTCAGTTCCGCAACGGCTTCGCGTTTTTGCGAACGATCCACTTGGGCTCTCTCCGGTTTGGCGGGTCTCCCCGCCGGCTCAAGGGTGCCGCCCCATGCGCGCATCGCAGCGTTTGCCGCGACGCCCGTTCGGGACGACGCTCAACGCCCTGCCCCCTGAACACGCAAATGCGCTTTCAGGTGATGGTTCGAACCGACACAAGGGGCTCATCGCCCCGAAAAATCTGTTCTCACCCGTCTATGCAGGCCAGAAGGCCAGATTGTGGCCTTGGCTGATTAAGCCGCTTGCGCAGCGCCAGCAGTCTCGGACAGGACAACGGGCCTCCGTTCGAAAGGATGACCTTTCGCCCGTCGGCCCTGTCACCAAACAGTTTCCTGTTTGCATCCAGCACCGCGCGCGAACGCATCAGTGCCTTGAGGATTGATGGTTGTCTAACGAACGCCAACCTGTTTGCCAAGTGGCTTGTTCGCGCAAAATGCACTCCGCGACGCCGTGGCGCAATTCACTGCTTGCCCACCCTGCCCTGCTGCCGGCGCATGACCATGCCAGCCATCACGTCACGCGGCATGAGATGCGCCACCAGAAGCGCGAGACGATTTGGCAGTCCGGGCACAACCAGCCGCTTCCCGGCCTTGAAACCAGACCAGCCCTGCCGCGCCACTTCCGCAACATCGACATGAAGCCTCGTCATTTCAGCGACACGTCGTCCAGCAGTTGCCCGTTTCAGGAAATCCGTGTTCACAGGCCCGGGTGCCAGCGATGTCACGCGCACGCCGGTGCCTTGGGTCTCCTGCCAAAGCGAATCGCTGAGCGATTGCACGAAGGCCTTGGTGGCATAGTAGACGGCCATGCCGGGGCCCGGCAGAAATCCCGCCACCGAGCCGACATTCAGGATGCCTCCACGTTTTCGCGCCAGCATGCCTGGCAATGCCCCAAGGGCGAGTGCGGCGAGAAATCTCACATTGAGATCGATGCTGGACATCTGCTCCGCCGGGTCGGTTTCCCCCGCCATTCCGGTGATCCCGAAACCCGCATTGTTGACAAGCTGATGACAGAAGCTGCCGCTCGCCTCCAGATGCGCCAGTACTTGCGCCGCCGCATCGATCTCGGTTCCGTCGCAGGCGAACCACCTTGCCGTGCCACCGGCCGCATTGATCTCGTCCGCGACTGCGCTCAGCCCCACCCTGCCGCGCGCCACGAGCAGCACCTCGCCCTCGCGTGCCGCCAGCCGGGCAAGCTCGCGCCCGATACCTGACGACGCCCCGGTGACCAGCGTCACTGCACGCATCGGGCACACGTCAGACATATCGCAGACACAAGGCTGGTTTCATCATATCGTCCTCCAGCTCGAACTTGCCTCAGCCGAGCCCTTGCAGACAGTCACAGGTCATCCCTATAGCGGAGGCACCTGCGATGTCACGGGCACAAGCTGCAGGCGAAGATCGGAACGATAACCTGCACCATGAAGATGCGATCAATTCCACTGTCGTTGCCCCGTCGCTTTATCGCCGACTTGTCTGAGACGCGCCTTGCCGTGCCGCTGGGCGTTGTCCGGCGCACCATCAACATCGGGCGCTTGCGCCAGACACGCCGCGAGACGCCAACTGTTCCGTGGACGATCCTGTTTGCCAAAGCCTGGGCCCTGGTCGCCTCCGACATCCCCGCCTTGCGCCAGACCTATGCGAAGCTGCCGTGGCCTCACCTCACCGAAGCTGATGCAAGTGCCGCGACGATCATGATCGAACGCGACTGGGACGGCGAGAAAGCCCTGTTCCCTGCCAAGCTGAAGCGTCCAGCCGAACGGGCATTGACCGATCTCGCCCATGAGCTTGATCGGCATGTCAACGGCCCTGTCGAGACAAACCGGCACTATGCCGTGATCATGCGCCTGACACGGCTGCCGCTTCCCATCCGCAGGCTGGCCTGGTGGCTGGCCTTCAATGTGGGAGCCTGGCGTGTCGCTTATTTCGGCACTTTCGGCATCTCGGTCCTGGGCCATGCCGGCGTCATGATCGACGTGCCGGTGTCACCGCTGACCAGCTTCGTCAGTTACGGGCCATTCCAGCCCAACGGAGACGTCGAGATCATCGTCGCGTTCGATCACCGCGTCATGGATGGCGGACTGGTGGCAGAAGCCATGAGCCAGTTGGAACAGGTGCTGAACACGACAATTATCGCTGAGTTGCAGGCACTTGGCGTGACAGTCTGAATCAGTTTGTCAAAAAAAACCCGCATCTTTCAATGCGGGTTGATTGCCAGGACGAACGTCAGTTCATCACACAGTTGCGGGATCAACCTTGACGCCCGGACCCATGGTCGAAGAAATCGCCACGCGCTGGATGTAGGTGCCCTTTGCGCCAGCCGGCTTGGCCTTGGAGACCGCGTCGGCGAAGGCCTTGATGTTGGTGACCAGCTTCTCGGTATCGAAAGAAGCTTTGCCGACGGCGGCATGCACGATGCCGGCCTTCTCGACGCGGAACTCGACCGAGCCGCCCTTTGCGGCCTTGACCGCACCGGTGACGTCCATCGAAACCGTGCCGACCTTCGGGTTTGGCATCAGGCCGCGTGGGCCCAGAACCTTGCCGAGACGGCCAACCAGCGGCATCATGTCAGGTGTCGCGATGCAGCGGTCGAAATCGATCTTGCCCGAGTTGACAATCTCGAACAGCTCTTCCGCGCCGACAATGTCGGCACCGGCCTTGGTGGCTTCCTCGGCCTTCGCGCCACGTGCGAAAACGGCAACGCGCAAGGTGCGGCCCGAACCATTGGGCAGGTTGCAGACGCCGCGGACCATCTGGTCAGCGTGGCGCGGGTCAACACCGAGGTTCATCGAGATTTCGATGGTCTCGTCGAACTTTGCCGTAGCGCGTTCCTTGACCATCTTCACAGCTTCGTCGATCGGAACCATCTTCGTGAGGCTAACGCCCTCATAGGCCTTCGTGATACGCTTGCTCATCGGTTTTCTCCTCAGGCAACGATTTCAAGGCCCATGGCCCGGGCAGAGCCACGGATCATGGAGACGGCGGCGGCAACTTCCGAGCAGTTCAGATCGACCATCTTCTTCTCGGCGATCTCGACGAGTTGAGCTTCGGTGATCTTGCCGGCAACAGCGCCCTTGCCCGGAGTCTTGGAACCCGAGGCTGGCTTCTTGCCGATCTTGAGACCAGCAGCCTTCTTCAGGAAGAAGGATACCGGCGGCTGACGCATCTCGAACGTGAACGAACGGTCCTGATAGGCCGTGATCACGACCGGGATCGGCGTGCCCTTGTCGATCTGCGCGGTCTTCGCATTGAAGGCCTTGCAGAATTCCATGATGTTCAGACCGCGCTGGCCGAGTGCCGGACCAATCGGTGGTGATGGATTCGCGGCACCTGCCGGAACCTGTAGCTTGATGTAGCCGGTGATTTTCTTCGCCATGGCACATCTCCCAAATCAACCCGCCTCCCCGACGCCAATCGGGAAACTCGGGCAGTTTCAGAGGTCGCGGTGCGGTGCTTTCAAGGTCCGGCGGCTAACCGGACACACCTCCCGCGGATGAACCGGCTGCACGCAGCCGGGCATAAAGTCAGAGCTTTTCGACCTGACTGTATTCCAGCTCGACCGGGGTGGCCCGGCCGAAAATCGATACCGCCACCTTGACGCGGGCGCGGGGGTGATCGACGTCCTCGACCACACCATTGAACGATGCAAACGGGCCATCGGCCACGCGAACCTGCTCGCCGACCTCGAATGTGATGGTCGGCTTGGGCCGATCAACACCGTCCTGAACCTGACCCTTGATACGCTCGGCTTCAGAATCCGGGATAGGCTGCGGCTTTGACTTGTCCGCGCCCAGAAAGCCTGTGACCTTCGGCGTGTTCTTGATCAGGTGATACACTTCGTCGGTGAGATCACACTTGACGAGCACGTAGCCTGGGAAAAACTTGCGGTCGGTCTCGTATTTGCGACCGCGACGCACTTCCATGACCTTCTCGGTCGGCACCATGACCTCATCGAACAACGTGATCAGGCTCCGCTCCTTCGCCTGGGCGAGGATTGAATCGCGCACTTTGTTCTCGAAGTTCGAGTAGGCGTGAACGATGTACCAGCGCTTGGCCATGTCAGTCGTGTTCCTCAAAAAATCGTGTGGTT
>JBOFFB010000042.1:0-12871 GCA_051648385.1 Allobosea sp. | reverse complement strand
CCCTGCGCGGATATCGGGTTCTCGCAATTGACCTTGATCCTCAGGCAAGCCTGTCAGCCTTGTTTGGCCATATCCCGGAAACGGATGTTGGGGACGGCGATACAATCTTCGGCGCCATTCGCTACGCAGGCGAAAGGCGTGACATGCGTGACATCGTCCGTGGCACCTACATCCCCAATTTGCATATTGTGCCAGGACAGCTCGAGCTTATGGAGTTTGAGCATGAAACGCCCCGGGCACTCATGGAGCGGCAGGATGACGGGGGCCTGTTTTTCGCCCGCATCAGCGGTGCAATCGCGCAGGTTGGCGATGCTTACGACATCGTTGTCATCGATTGCCCACCGCAGCTCGGCTTCCTGAGTTTGTCGGCGCTCTGCGCTGCAACTGCTGTGCTTATCACCGTCCATCCGCAAATGCTCGACGTGATGTCGATGTCCCAATTTCTGAACATGACCGGTGGACTACTTGACGTTGTCGCCAAGGCTGGCGGCACAACCAATTACGATTGGATGCGCTATCTCGTCACTCGATATGAGCCGAGCGATGGTCCGCAAACGACGATGGTCGGGTTGATGCGGTCGATCTTTGGTTCGCGGGTTCTAACGCACCCAATGCTGAAGAGTACGGCAATCGCTGATGCAGGCCTGACCAAGCAGACCCTCTACGAGGTGGAACGCCAACAATTCACGCGAGGCACATATGACAGGGCGGTCGAGGCGGTTGAACAGGTCAATGGTGAAATCGAAGCCCTGATCAAGCAGGCTTGGGGACGAAGCTGAGATGGCGAGAAAGATCACTTTCGACGCTCCAATTGAAACCCGCCCTGAGACCGAGGCCGGGCAAGAAGTCAGGAGTTCCATCACGCGTCCGCTGATGGGCCTGGAGCGCCCTTCACGGCCAAACGGGGCACTTAGTGCAATCTCCCGATCTCTCGATGGGCTGTCCGAAAAAGCAAAGCGCGCCGATGACATCGAGCAAAAGCTTGTTCAAGGCTTGGTGGTCGTCGAAATTGACACGTCGTTGGTCGACTCCTCAATTGTCCCGGACCGAATGGAGTTGAGCGCGGAGCAGAATGAGGAATTCCGCGAGACGATTCGCGAAAACGGTCAGCAATCACCAATCCTGGTTCGGCCTAAACCCGATGCTGAGGGCCGCTACGAAGTTGCTTTTGGCCATCGCCGCCTGCGCGCTGCGCGTGAGCTGGGGATCAAGGTCCGGGCAGTCGTCAAGAAGCTTTCAGACCAGGAGCTGGTCGTCGCTCAAGGTCAAGAAAATAGCAGCCGTACCGACCTGACCTTTATCGAAAGAGCACGCTTCGCTGCCCGGCTTGAAGAGCGCGGTTTCTCTCGTGACGTTATCATGGCTGCTTTGTCCGTCGACAAGGCAGCATTGTCGCGATTGGTAGCCTTGGCGACGCGTCTGCCGGCCAGCCTTGTTGATGCGATTGGACCAGCACCTGGTTACGGACGTGTGCGATGGGTTGAACTTGCTGAACTGGTAGATGCTGCAGGCGGGCTCGAAAAAGCCAATCGCCATATTGAGGCTCCAGGATTCAAGCTGCTTCATTCCGATCAGCGTTTTCTTTCCATGTACCATTCGCTTCGCGCGAAGGCAGAGCCAAGACAAGCCGAGCCAATTCTCAGCCCAGACGGTCAGACGATCGGAGAGTTCAGTCGCAACGGTCGAAAGGTCCTGCTCGCTTTCGACAACAAGGCAGTTCCGGAATTTGGCGACTTTGTCCGAGACAAGCTCGAGACGCTCTTCACAGAATTCCAATCCATGCGCAGCCGACCGCGCTGAAACCTTCACCCGCGCTTAGGCGCTGTATCAACCGCAACAGGGAGCATCGACCGCAAAAGAAAAAGGCCCCCCAACGTCACCGCTAGGAAGCCTTCTCGTTTGGTTTGGCGACTGAGAGAAGACCACTTCCGCGAATCACTGTCAAGAGTCGGCTGCCGTTTTGGTGGGTAGGTTTCTTTTGCCTGATGAAGGCAAGAGCCATGGAAGCACATATCCCAACGACGTCCTTTGGGCGGCGGCAGACGACGCTTGGCCAAATCGCAGCGCAGCTGCAGGTCAAGCGCGCCGTCGATGAGGCCGGCAAGCCCGGATCGAACGCTCCAGCCGCCGTTAACAAATGGCAGGTCTGCCGCACGCTGACGGAGATACGAGAGCATCTTGGCGTGACAGACCGCTCCTTGAGCGTTCTGAACGCGCTGATGACCTTTCACCCTGAGACCGCGTTGTCATTGCCCAAGCCGCGCGCCGCTGCCTCTCATGAGCGGCCGAATGGGGGCGGGGAGGGGGCTTCACCCTCCTGCGACTTGATCGTCTTCCCATCAAACCGGCAGCTCGGCCAGCGCGCGCATGGCATGGCCCCTTCGACGCTGTGGCGGCACCTGACGGCGCTGGTGCAGGCCGGGCTGATCATCCGGCGCGACAGCCCCAACGGCAAGCGCTACGCCCGCAAGGATGCCAGCGGTCAGGAGCGCTTCTCGGATGCCTTCGGTTTCGACCTGACGCCGCTGGTGGCCCGCGCGCCCGAGTTTGAGGCGATGGCCGAGGAGGTGCGCGCGGCGCAGAAGAAGCGCTATCTCACCAAGGAGCGCATCTCGCTGATGCGCCGCGATGTCTCCAAGTCGATCACGCTCGGGCTCGACGAGAGCCTATCCGGCGATTGGGAGAGCTACCGGCAGCGCGCCATGGCGCTGATGACGCCGCTGAGGCGCATCCGCGACGACCGAGATCTGGAGACACTTGCTGCCGATCTCGCCGCTCTTCGCCTGGATGTCGCCAAGGCACTGGAGTCTTGCGTCAATGTTCAAGATTCAATGTGCAATGGCCATCAGAATGAGCAGCACCAATCTAATTCAAATACCAATAGCGATTCAGTTCTTGAACCTGCTTCCGAAGAAGAAGGGTCCAAGGTCGAGGCCGGTGTCGAAGCGTCGGCATCCACTGCGAGCGAATCCGAGGTCAAGACCTATCCGCTCGGGCTGGTGGTGGAGGCCTGCCCGGATGTCCGCGAATATGCGGCGGGCGGCCGGGTGAAGACCTGGAGCGAATTCCTGGCGGCTGCGGGCGCGGTCAGGCCGATGATCGGCATCAGCCCGGACGCCTGGCGCGAGGCGCAGGATGTTCTCGGCAAGGTCGAGGCCCATGTCGTGGTGGCGACTATCCTGCAGCGCTCGATCCATTCCTCGGAAGCCGAGACCGTGCCCGGTCCTGTGCCCGGATCAACCGTGGTTGTGGTCAACGGCTCACCTGCGATCCAGTCCGCTGGCGGCTATCTGCGCGCACTCACCGACAAGGCGAGGGCAGGGGAGTTTGCATTGGGTCCCGTGCTCATGGCGCTGATCGGGCAGAGGCTGAAGCGCAAGCGGGCGTCCTAATGTGCAGGTGCGGCCTGTGGCGACGTTGGAGCCGAACACATGTCCTGAGGCGGCCAGGCGGTCGCCTCCGTCCGCGAACCCATCCCCGCGTTGATCGATGGCTGCCTATGACGGACGCCGTCGCCGGGGCGGCAAGGTCTGACGACGACAGTGAGGGTATCCCCGCTCTTCCTGCGCTGTCGCTTCGTGCAGGGCGGGTGATCCCCCTCCCTCGCTGTCCCGCCCCTGCGCCGGCTTTGCCCGTCATTCTTTGGCGCCATCGCGGGGATGGGCCCTGCGGAAGGAGAGACATCATGGCTACCATCGGCAACGTGACCAAGACCAATGACGGCTTCAGCGGCGAACTCGCCACGATCAGGGTCCAGTGCCCGATCCGCTTCGTCGCCAACCAGCGCAAGCGCAACGAGGCCAGCCCTGACTATCGCATCCTATCCGGCGCTGCCGAGATCGGCGCGGCCTGGAACAAGACGAGCCTCGAGGACAAGCCCTATCTCAGCGGCACCCTCGCGGCCCCGGAGCTCGGACCGCGCAAGATCAACTTCACCTTGGGCCGCGCCGCCGACCAGGACGACAACGACGCGATGGCCCTGATCTGGAATCCGGCCGATTGACGACGCCAGGGGCTGGGGTGGTCGCAAGGCCGCCCTTCAGTTTCCGGCAAGGCGCGAGCATTTGCCGACTGTGGATGGGCAGACTGCCATTGGTTCGTGAGCTCGCTATCGAATAGCATTGCTGCATGGCTTCGCCCTTTAACAGCCGGACATGGCGAACTGTGAATCTACTTTGCTTTTCACGCTTGGTGTGCTTTGCTCGACGAGCAAGCTATAGAGGGCTAGCTGATGTCGAAATTCTTGTTCAAAGCCGGGCAGTCAGATCAGAAAAGTAGCAAGTTCTTCCGTATATCAGCGGCCGAGTTCCCCGCTCTGAGAGGCATTGCCATTCAGGATCTTGACATGAAGGTCGGAGATCGGCGTGAACCGCACCTTCATCCTAACGCAATGCAGATGGACTATTGCATCTCGGGAAAGGGACAAGTCGGGATTATTGGTCCCGATGGAGAGCGACACCTTGTTGACCTATTACCTGGCGACGCGGCCTTTATTCCGAGTGGCTACGTGCATTGGATCGAAAACACCGACGAGGGCCGGTCCCGATTCATTCTGATAGTAACTAATGAGAGGCCTGAAACCATCGAGGTCGCTGATATTATTGAAACACTTCCTTTGCTTCCGCGCGTATGACTTTCACTTTTCGCCTGTTAGCTTGGATGGGCGTACGATCGTCTGCTACCGTGCAATAGGTTTGGAGCTTTTCTCTCAGACTTCAGGCTCTTGTTACGGTTCTTGACGAAGTCTCAGAAAAGTAATTTGAGTATCCGACTTTGTGGGGGAGGGGTGGCTTATGTCTAATCGGCGCGCATCGCGACAGCGCGTTCAGTGGTCACTGCCAGAAACGGGCGGTCAAGGCCAATTTCAGTTGAACTCAGATTTGCTTGGCAAAATGTCTTCGAAGCCGTTCGGGCTGGACATTACGGCGGGACTGGATGCTGTCGCCCCGGTCGTTGAAGCCAATGCGATTTCGCGCGCGATCATCGCCTATAAGCTGCCGCGTGTTCCGGATGCCAAAAGCGCGCTGGAGGAGGCTGGTGCCCTGCTCGATATGGCGGCAGAGATCGAGCATTCGCTGATGGTGCAGTATCTCTATTCGGGATTTGCGGCGGAGCAGATGGTCGCTGGTGAAAAGCCCAACTCACTCCTGCGTGAGATCGCGATCGAAGAAATGGGTCACCTGCTCACAGTTACTAATCTCCGGCTCATGTTGGGGTTGGAACCATACATGCGGCGACAGGATGAAAGCCCGCAACAGGGTTTCGATCCCTACCCGTTCGTGCTGGAGCCACTGTCAACGGCGTCTCTCGCCAAATACGTGGCGGCGGAATCGCCTGCTGAAGATGCCGAGATGGACGACAAGGACCGGGCCGCGTTCAGGCGCGTGCTCGATCACCTTGGGCAACAGAACGGTCCGCTGATCCATCGCGTCGGCCTAGTTTATATGCGCCTGTTCTACCTACTTCAGGAAGATGAGGCCGCAGACCCCTCATGGCCTGAGGCTGCTATTGCGTCCGAATGGGGCGAGAAGTGGCATCTGCAGGCGAGCGATGTAGTCGGAAACGAAGTACGTCAATCCGATCATATCGAGTGGGGGCAAGAAGCCGACTTCATCGGCTTAAAGGTAAACGGCCTCGCCGCGGCGCGCGTGGCGATCGCCCGCATCGCCGGCCAAGGCGAAGGCGGTCCGGCACCGTCCGTGTCGGGCAGTGATGCGCCAAGCCACTTCCTCCGGTTTCTGCGCCTGTTCGATCGCGTCGGCGCAGCACCGCTCTCGCGTCCCGTTCCGACGCTCGGCATCGATGACATCACGGCCGAGCCGGCGGTGACGCTGAACCGTCTGTTTGACATTCGCTATGAGATGTTCCTGATCGTGCTCCAGCGGTTTTTCTTGGCGAAGGACGGCCCACGTGTCGTCGCGCTCGATTGGTGCAAGATGGAAATGCGTGGCGTTCTAAAGAATCTGCACGGTATGATCCTGAAGTACCCTAGACACACCGACGGCGATCCGAAGGCGGCGGCGGCGGCACCTTACTTTCGGATGCCGGCCTCGGCGGTGCCAATTGACGAAGGTTCACTTGTTCAACGTTATGATATTGCAAAGGCAGTGTCGAAAGCGTTGGTCGCTGCCGCCGTCACGCTCGGGGTCAATCCTGAAAGCAAGGCATTCAGCTCGATCGCCGAGCAAGACATCAGACTCTAGATCTGCGGACATCATACCTGGAGGGGGCAATGGCGAAGACGATCTACCGGATTCACCCGGCGATAGGGATTGCGCGCGTTGGGAATGCGGACCGGAGCAAGGAAGAGTTCTACTTTTTAGGACCTGAGGTTCCCGGCATTCCGGCGAACTATGATGTTGCTAACGAACAATATGGCGCCTTCAAAAGCGATGGACTGGTGCGGCCGCAGGCAGTGCGCTTCAGGATCTTTGAGATCGCGGTCGCCGATAACGGGGTCGAGCGCGTGGTCGGCGAAACCGTGCTCGGTCAGAACGGCGTTACGGCGATCAACTGGACGGTTCACGTCGCCAACAGGAAGGCGAGTTTCGTCAATTTCGATGGCCAGAAAGGCGCAAAGGATACGCCCTACTTTTCGAGCTACCAAAGCGGCGAGGTGCGCAATCCAGCTATTTCGGGTTTGGACGAGCGCCGCACGCAGCTAGAACTCGATCCCGGCCCAAAAACCATAGCCGGCGGGACCACCGGAAAGACAGAACTCGCGAGTGGCGATGGAGCCTTCGCGGTCCTGAAGAAGATCAAGACGCTTGGCGAACTGCGCTCCGATCCTGAGGGCAGGCTCATTTTCATTGGGGGCATGGGTTTTGCCGAGAGCGTCGGGAATACCAAGTTAGTTAGTTACGCGAACAATCCAGGATGGTTCGACGATGTCTCCGACGGCCCCGTTTCGGCAGCGCTGACGATAGATGGCAGGCAGGTTGAGGCCGATGGCGCATGGGTGGTCACTGCGCCGCCGGACTTCGCGCCGGCTCTGCCGAATTACCGATCGATGTATGACACGCTGGCAGACGTGTTCGTCCGAGAGCAAGGCGGTGACGCTTTGCCGCCGCAGATGCAACGGCTGCGAGAGATTTGGAACGATCCGGCAACGTCAAAGCCGTCCTTCACGACCGATATCTATCCGATCCTGCATACGATGAGCCGGATCTGGCGCGTCTATCTGGACAAGGGCGAGATCGACCCAGCGATCCCGGCGGTCAATTACCATCGGATGTTCGACGACAAAGCACTCGATGTGTTGGGGACGGAGGAGGACTTCGACTTTAGCGAGGTTGAGCGAATTTTTGAGAGGATGAGGGATCCGGACACAATCAACTTTTCGGCGAAAGCGCTCATGCCGCACTCGCTCGGAGACGACCCTTACGATGATAATCCGAAAACGGCGTACCATTTTGTTAGTCACCTCCAGTACCGGATGTTGAAGGCTTGGTCGGAGGGGCATGCAGAACTTGATTGGACGGGCGCTCCCGCCCGGGCCGATCCTGCCGACATCACACCGCACGGGCTCGATCAGGCCGCGCTTATGAATGCGATCGGCGGCGCTTTCTTTCCTGGCATCGAGATGGGCTGGCTGTCCACCAAGGCAAACATATACAGGGCGCCGCTTAGATTCGCCCTCGGTCGATCGGTCGGCCGGTTCGCGATACCGGGTCCGGCCGGAGCGACAAAGAACGTGATGATCGAAGCAGGTGCGTTCAGCCAGCAGATGGCACAACCTTGGCATGCAGATTTTCTCGCCTGCTCGCAAGAGGGTGATCAGGCGCGCCCAGGCAAATTCATCTCGTGGTGGCCGGTACAGCGACCCGATCATGTGTTCCCCAGAGGTGAGATGAACTATCGTTTTTGGACTAGGGTCGACAACGCCGCTGGACAATTCGCCTCGTATGGCGAGATGGTGGACGGCTGGTCGACACGCGGCTTCGTGGTCCATGTCGATGGCGATTTGTTCGAGGTCGATGGCCCGGATCTCCCGATCGTATGACTTCGGTTGCTTGGGACGTTGCCGTCGTGGGGGCGGGCCCTTGCGGATCTGCGCTCGCGCGCATGCTCGCTGTAGGTGGTGCGAAAGTCTTGCTGGTTGATCGCGGACGTTTTGAGACGCGGCGGCCGGGCGAGCTTGCGCAACCGGATTGCCGAGAGTCTCTGCGCAAACTTGGGCTCGAGTACCTGCTTTCGCCGCCCTTCGGCGTCGAGGTGCCGTCTATCCTGTCGGTCTGGACTGAAGGGAAGTGTCAGGAGCACGAGTACATCCGCTCACCCTATGGAGCGGCTGTATCGCTCAATCGGCAGTCGTTCGATGAAGCGCTGGCAAGAGCGGCGGAGGCAGCCGGGGCCAGACTGCTAACAGGCGCGCCTTGCATCGTAGAGCGAGCCCACGATCACTCCCTCCGCGTTTACTGCGGAAGCGGCGAGAGCATTCGTGCAGTGTATGTTGTGATCTGCGACGGTCGACATTCGCGAGGTGCAGGGTTCAATATCGCAAGGTTGGCCCTGAATGACCATGTCTGCGTAGCAGGCGTCGTGGGCACCCCGCTCGCGACATCGGCGATGCTGGTCGAAGCCGTTCCACAGGGATGGCTTTATGCTCTGAACCAGTCGAGCGGAACCTCGATCCTTGCACTGAACACGCGACGGAAGTTCGCTGTTGGTGCACAGGCCAAAAGAACTTTGTGGCAGCAGGCATGCATGGCTTCGACCCTGATTGCTAAATTTGCAAAGCTGCCGAGCGAAACGGAGATCGTGGTTTGGAACTCCGCAGCGTCGATTACGACAAAGATCGGCGGTACTGATTGGTGCATGCTTGGCGATGCGCGTTTCGCGAGCGATCCGCTTTCGGGTCACGGGCTACTACATGCACTTGATGATGCGACAATCGCAGCCGAGCTGATTCTTGCCGGCGCGTCTAGAAATCTGGCTCAGGAGATGAAGGCGCGTACGATCGATCAAGCGCAGCAGCATGTGAAGGCGACATTGGCTTTGTATGGAACTCCTGCACGATTTGCGGAAGAACCGTTCTGGTCCAGCGTTCGAAGCAAATAGCCGGCTGAAGTGCTATTGGCTCGCAGAACCCGGTCGCTTTTGTCGGAAATGGGTGCGTAACCACCGTAGCCGCTCCGCTTGGCGGTTTCGGACTTAATGAGTGCCTCTACCCTCGAGATAGCCCATCAGCGCTACGATCAGCACATTCGTCGCCTTTGTCTTGCGATCTGCTGCAAAGCGCCTGAGCGCGATATCGAGATCGTTCGGCAGATGGACGTGGTGCGGGCGCTCTGACGTTGCCCCCAAGTTCTATCCGGTTCTGAGTTCGCTCTGAGGGTTTGCTTTTGGGTTTGTGTTGCAGTGAGCGTCGGGATCTGGCGCGGAGCCTTTGGCGGAGCGCAGCGCCAGATCACGGCGCGGGTGGAAGGTTCTGGCGAAGGCCGATGGGGTCTGCCAGTTGAGTTTCGAGTGTGGGCGGGTGCCGTTGTAGTCCGCTCGCCAGATCGATAGGGCAACCCGCGCCTGTGCCAGCGTTGTGAACAGCGTCTCGTTCAGGAACTCGTCGCGCAGCCTGCCATTGAAGCTCTCGATGAAGCCATTCTGCATCGGCTTGCCTGGCGCGATGTAGTGCCATTCGACCTTTGCGTTGTCCGCCCAGCCGAGGATGGCGTTGCTGGTGAACTCTGAGCCATTGTCGCTGACAATCATCCTGGGCTTGCCACGTTCGATCATCAGCCGGTCGAGCTCACGCGCCACCCGGACGCCCCCGAGCGAGGTGTCCGCCAGCAGCGCCAGGCATTCGCGCGTGCAATCATCCACGATGGTCAGGATGCGGAAGCGGCGGCCATCGGTCAGCTGGTCAGACACAAAGTCCAGGCTCCAGCGCTCGTTCGGCCTGAGCGGGATCAGCATGGGTGCCCGCGTCCCGATGGCCCGCTTGCGGCCACCACGGCGGCGCACGGTGAGTTTCTCCTCCCGATAGAGCCGGAACAGCTTCTTGTGGTTCACGATGTGGCCCTCGCGCCTGAGCAGCACGTGCAGGCGGCGATAGCCAAAGCGCCGTCGCTCATGCGCAATGGCCCTCATCCGCTCGCGCAGCGCGGCATCATCGGGCCGGATCGTTTCGTACCGCATTGTCATCCGGCACATGCCGATGGCTTTACACGCCCGCCGTTCGCTCATCCCGTGGCTTGCCACCAGATGCGCGACAGCTTTCCGTTCAGCAGCGGGCGTCACCATTTCTTTCCCAGCAAATCCTTCAGCGCGACATTGTCGAGCATGGCGTCCGCCAGCATCCGTTTCAGCTTGCCGTTCTCATCTTCGAGCGCCCGCAGCCGTTTGGCCTCGGACACATCCATGCCGCCGAACTTGGCTTTCCATTTGTAGATGCTGGCGTCGCTGACGCCGTGCTTGCGGCAAAGGTCGGCCACCGAGACGCCTGCCTCGTGCTCCTTCAGGATGCCGATGATCTGTTCTTCCGAAAAACGACTGCGCTTCATGTTCTGGTCCTCTGTCTGGGCCAGAACGAAGTTCAAACTGGATTAAGCCCCGGGGGCAACGTCAGTTCGGCCTTTTCATCGATATCCGCGCCACTGTCGATATCGACGACGGTTAGCCCCTGCACGCGAAGCCGCTGCAGGTAGGCCCGTTCGTGCTCGATTCCCTTCTGCTGCAGTAGCTTGGTTTGTTCATCGTCTTCTGAGAACGTTACGGCAATTTCGAGTTGCCGAAGGTCCATGAACGTAGCGTGCGTGCAGCCCATGAAGTTCACTAAATCACTTGCCGAGAACAAGATTGTACCGTTGCGCTTCTGCATCCGAAAGCTCTCCCATGTTGCAGTTTAGCGCCCCGCGCGGAGCACATTCGACTGTCGTAACATGTTGATATGAAACACGTCTATTCGCTTTACCGAGATGGAATTAGGTTGCTCATACGTCCCTAGGGTATTTTGCAAGAGCCAGATTTGCGCATGGTGACTTTGGCCTTCTGACCTATTCCAATGTGAAGGTCTATTTGGTCGCATTGAAAGAATCTGAAAATGAAGCCCAGTCGGTTCGGCGGCGGAGGATGCAACCATCAGCGCTAAAATGGCGATCACCAGTCTCGGTAAGTCCAGCATTGCCCGACCGCTTGGGCACCTATTTGACCTGCAGATCGCAATGTTAATCCCATCCCAGATGGTCCCTTGTCAT
Organism: Allobosea sp.; assembly: GCA_051648385.1. Taxonomy (GTDB): domain Bacteria; phylum Pseudomonadota; class Alphaproteobacteria; order Rhizobiales; family Beijerinckiaceae; genus Allobosea. The sequence goes on along the minus strand of JBOFFB010000042.1, from coordinate 1,679 downwards.
CGCCAAACCCCTCATGCAGCGTCGCTATTTGTTGCAGCTGCTCAAGCAGATCGCGATGCTCGCCGTCCTCGGGCAAACCCTTCATGACCCTCCTGAATGCAGCAGCACCTGCGTCGATCTGCGCGGCCAACGCAGCGTCGATTGGAATGCTCTCCGCGTTTGGTGATGGCACCGAAAGCAGGGCACTTTCGGCGTCTTCAGCAATGGTAAAACCCTGGGCGCGCAGCTCCGATCCTTCATTCGAGGGCCTTCCGATGGCCGATGAGGGTGGTGGACCGGTCCGCGTCTTGTCGTTGGACGACGACGCGGAAGCAGTCTGTACATTGGGTGCGGTGCTTGCGATCGCCGTTGTGACTTCCACGGGCGTCACGGCCACAGACGCCGCTGGATCTGTCGCCTCCAATACAGGCACCAAATCCGCATACGGCTCCAATTCCGGCACATTCACGGACTTGAACCGCACCTGCTCCAGCGCCTGCCTATAGGGCCGGTCATCATGGTAGATCACGCGCTCGAGTTCGAAGGGCGGTGCGCTTGAGACCAGCAGGATGACCTTGCGCGGGTCCATCTGGCGCAACTGCTGGGGCGTCCGTAGCGGGACGGCGTCATAGTCGGTGTTGATGGTCTTTTGGCCGAGAATGCCGCCGCGCCGGAGCGAGGCGCGTTTCAGCTCTATTGTCGTCTCGCCGAGCATCTTCGAGAGGTATTCGGAGGTGTCGAGGTTGTCGATGCGGATGTAGAGCTGCGTGGCGCAGGCGGACACGGTCGTCTCGCGAACAGCCTTGCCGTAGACCTCGTCGAGCTGCGAGAGGTTCTGCAGGACGATCACCACCCTGAAGCCGTAGCCGGCGTTGATGGTGAGCTTGCTGACAAGGTCATCCATGCGGCCGAGCTGCCGGAATTCGTCCACCAGCAAGAGGACCTGATGCGGCTCGTCGCGTCTGGGGGGTGCTGCCATCAGCACATCGTGGATCTGCTGGATCAAGATGTTGAGGAGTGGGCGGAAGGCGTCGAGCTGGGCCACCGAGCAGCCGACGAAGATCGACATCCTCTTTCGTCTGAGCTCCCGGATATCGAAGTCGGAGGTCGCGGTAGCGGCGGCGACCAACCGGTTGTTCCACGGGTTCAGAGCGATGTTGAGGTTGAACACCGCCGAGTTGCGGGTTTCTGGTTCGAGGGCGATGTACTGGTTGAAGGCGTCGACGACCCAGGAGGGCAGGTGCTTGCCTTCTGTCAGCACGATGCTCTTGAGATATATCGAGATGTCCTTGCCGGAGACCAGCATCCTTGCGACCGAGCGCAGATGCCGTGCGCCCTCGCAGAGCGGCGAGGTCAGCACGTAGCCGATCATGGCGGCGAGCAGCAGCCGGGCGGATTTTCCCCAGACCTCGCCGGGCGTGTCGGGTACGATGAAGCCCGCGACGACGAGGGCGTCCGTAGGCATGGTCTCGTCGCGCCGGATGAAGTCGAGCGGGTTATAGCGATGCGAGCGAAGTTCGCCGGGATTGAACAGGTAGACCTTGTCGCCGGCGGCAGCTCTGTAAGAGCCCGTCTCGAAATGAGATCAACGATTTGAGGACCTTGGCCGCCGCTACCGTGAGGGGTTGAGCGGCCTCGTGGCGTGTGATTCCGTGGTTTTGCGAAGAACTGCGGAGAAGACCATGCCATGGACCGAGGCC
>JBOFFB010000041.1:0-1533 GCA_051648385.1 Allobosea sp. | reverse complement strand
ATCGGTGGCCGGATAAAATCGGAATCGATGGCCGGATACTTTCGGAATCGGTAGCCGGATCGCTCCGGAATACGCAATGTTGGTGGACACCTCTTCCTACAACTCACTCAATCTCGGAAGGTGCAGAGAAATTCGCGCTTACGTCATAACCATCATACTTACTTAAGTTGATGGTCTCCGGCAAACTCGGGGCGATTCAAGGAGCCAGATACCCTGCCAGTGACGAAAACTGTGCAGCCCCCTGTGTCAGCGTAGTTGTCCGCCGCTCTACTTTTCCTCTATTTCTCAGGTGGGCGGGATAGGACGATGACGTGGGATATTCACCGGAACGTAAGGCGGCTGTGCTGAAGCGGATGCTACCGCCGAACAACATGGCCATTCGGCTCTTGTCGCAGGAGGAAGGAATCTCCGAGGCGACGCTGCACAAGTGGCGGGCTGAAGCACGGGGCAAGGGGCAGCTTCTGCCCGATGCCGACGCTGGCCCCGAGGGATGGTCCTCGCGGGACAAGTTCGCGGCGGTGTTGGAAACGGCGGCACTCAACGAGGCTGATCTGGGCGAATACTGCCGCAAGCGCGGACTTTATCCGGCGCAGATTGCGGCATGGCGGTCAGCGTGTGAACAGGCGAATGACTGGGATCGTGCCAGCACAGCACGTCTCGGGCGGGCGACCAGGGATGAGAAGAAGCGGGTCAAGGATCTGGAGCGGGAACTGGCCCGCAAGGACCGCGCACTGGCCGAAACCGCAGCACTGCTTGTTCTGCGAAAAAAGGCCCAGGCGATCTGGGGGGACGGAGAGGACGCATGATCAGCACCCCACATCGCCAATCCGCCATTGCCCTGATCGATGAGGCCATCACCGCAGGCGCGCGGCGGGCCATGGCCTGTGCCGAGCTGGAGATCAGTGACCGCACGCTGCGGCGCTGGTTGAGGGACGGGCAGATCCACGCCGATCAGCGCCCCCTCGTGTCGCGCCCGGAACCGGCCAACAAGCTGAGCACGGCAGAACGCGCGGCCGTGCTGGAAGTCTGCAATTCAACGGCATTTGCCAGCCTTCCGCCAAGCCAGATCGTGCCGCAATTAGCCGACCAAGGGCGGTATCTGGCATCTGAATCCAGCTTCTATCGCATTCTGCGTGCCGAGGAGCAGCAGCATCATCGGGGCCGGGCAAGGCCGCCGGTCCGGCGCAAACCGCCCACCAGCTACAAGGCCAGCGCACCCTGCGAGGTCTGGACCTGGGATATAACCTGGATGCCCGGGCCGGTCGCGGGGATGTTCTTCTACCTCTACCTGATCGTGGACATCTTCAGCCGCAAGATCGTCGGCTGGGAAGTTCATGAGCGTGAGAGCGCAGAACTGGCAGCCGTCCTGATCCGGCAGGCAATTCTGGCCGAAGGCTGCATCGCGGGCCCGCTGGTCCTGCACGCCGACAACGGCAGCCCGATGAAAGGTGCCACGATGAAGGTGACGATGGAGAAACTGGGCATCACAGCCTCCTACAGTCGCCCGCGCGTCAGCAATGACAACCCGTTCTC
>JBOFFB010000040.1:0-3133 GCA_051648385.1 Allobosea sp. | reverse complement strand
TCACGGATCTTGCCGTCAGCATCCACCATGCCGGGCTTCTCTTTGCCAGGCTTTCCCCAACGCACCAGTTTCATCGGTTGAACTCCGCTTTCGATCACTGTGATGTGAAGGCTGCGGGAAGGGCAACCGCTATTCCACGCCGCATTGCAGCAATCTGCGTTGCGCGCAATCACTGTGGAGAATGTGTTGCATCATCGCAACGCATACCGATCAACTGGCGGACAGGCCGTCTCTCAGCCCTGCTGAGGGCTTTACGGCGGTTGCGTGGCAGAGACACGGCAGGCATAATTTAAAGGAGAACAACCAAGCTGCCGGGCGATTCAAACGTGTTCGGCCATGGAAAAAGAAAAGAAATGAGGAACTGCATGTTCAAGGGTCATCTCCGGACACTCGCTTTGACCGGCAGCGCCGCCGCGCTGCTCCTCGCCACCGCCAGCGCCGCAATGGCCGGCGGATTTGCGAGCCGCCAGCAGAGCGCAACCGGTCAGGGCTTCTCCTTCGCGGGTGCCGGTACGAGCGCCTTCGGCCTCGGCTCCATGTTCTGGAACCCGGCCAACATCACGAATTTTGAAGGCCGCCGCAGCGAGTGGAATTTCACCCTGATTGTGCCATCTTCTGAAGTCACGACGACGGGTGCGGGCTTTGCCGGTGGAGCTGCCGCGTTCAACGGCCTTGTTCCGGGGCGCTCGATCTCGTCGGGCGACATCAACCAAGGCGTTGTCGCTCCCGCTTCGTACGCCAGCTACCAGTTCAACAACTGGCTCTGGCTTGGCCTTCAGACGGGTTCGCCGTTCGGCAACTCGACGAAGGCGGATGCTGGCTTTTCAGGCGGCGTCTACGGAACTTCGACGAAGATCAGGACGATCGGGATCACCCCAACGGTTGGCATCAAGCTCGCTGACTGGATCTCCTTCGGCTTCGGCGTGACGATCCAGGATATGCGCGTCGATCTCAAGAGCGGTGACACGCGGTATTGGCCTGCCATCAACACTGCAGCGGCGGGTGGCCAGATTTCTCCGGTGCAGGCGGCTGGCCTCTTCCGCGCTTCATCACCGACCCGCCTGAAGGGTGACGCCTATGGCGTCGGCTTCGTCGCGGGCGTGACGGTCAAGCCTTGGCTTGGCGGTGAGATCAGCCTTGGTTACCGTTCAAGCATCCGTCATTCCCTCGAAGGCACGTTGACAGGCCTCGGACCGACAGGTGCAGCAGAGCAGTTGATCAAGTCAAACATCAACCTTCCCGAGATCATTACCCTCGGCCTGAAGCAGGACCTGAACGAGCAGTGGACCGTCACAGGTACGGCCCAGTTCACCAACTGGAGCCGCGCCAAGTTGCCGCCGGTTACCGACCGCGTAACGGGCACTCCGATCTTTGCTCAAGGCCTGCTGTACAGGGATGAGTGGTTCCTTGCTGTCGGCGCGGAATATCGCCCGACACAGAACCTCAAGCTCCGTGCAGGCGTCGCCTACGAGATATCGCCGATCACCGACGAGACCCGTGGCGTTCGCGTGCTTGATAGCAATCGTCTCTGGCTTTCCGCCGGCGTTGGCTACAAGTTCAACGACCAGCTCGAGTTCGATGTCGGCTACAGCCACCTCATTCTTGAGAAGGGCAAGGTCAACATCGTCGGGCTCGGCAACCCGCTTAACCCGGTTGGCAATCCGTCCTTCACGGCGTTCAACTACACGGGCGAGTCGAAGGGTTCGGCCAACATCCTGGCGGTCTCGGTCAAGTATCGCTGGGACAAGCCTGAAGCGCCGGTCGAGCGTAGCCCGATTGTCAAGAAATTCTGATCAACGTCGTCTCTCCCGACGTTGACAGGGGCCGGGCGCAAGCTCGGCCCTTTTCTTTTCTGCCGATGTCAGCCCATTCTGGCTTGAAGCAAGCGGGTGCCGGTATCATGCCGCCAGTCTGATTTCGCTCTTCGGCGAGAGACCAACCCGCCGCGCGAAGGCAGAAAGCGCATGGGGGTCCATAGAAGCACGAAAGAGCTCCATGTCAGGAAACGATGCCCTGAATGTCGCAGCGGACATACGCGCGTCCTTGTAGGCGTTGACTGCACCCCCAGCTTCCAGCACCAGCGCGTCAAGTCTGTCGAGAAGACTGTCGGTTTCCGGTCCCCGTGCGGGGAAGTCCAGCGTCAATGTGGCACCCGGTCTTGGAAACGACATCAAGCTTGGCGAGGCGCGATCGCCGAAGAGCTTGAGCACCGTCAGGAATGAGCCTTGTCCAGCCGCCTGTGTTGCCTCGAGCATTCGGGCAATCGTCGCCTCCGCACAGCTGGCAGGAATGACACACTGGTGTTGGCGCAGCCCGCGCGGGCCATAGAGCCGGTTCCACTGGCCAACGGCATCCAGTGGAAAGAAAAACGTACCCGCGCTGACCCGCTTGAGCGGCGGTCCCGCCAGCGCTCGCCAGCGATAGGCCGTGTTGAACGCACGGAGAGATGGTCGGTTGATAAGGCTGAACGGCGGCGTGACGGGAACTGCTATGCGTGGTCTCTCGCGAAGTGGAACAGATGGCCCGGCCCCCGCGTGCTCGCCTGCGAGAAAGACACCCCGCCCAAGTTTTGCTCCGCGCGCCAGACTGTCGATCCAGGCGACCGTATAGGTCTCTTTGGCGTCCTCCGCCTGGCGGAAGAAGTCGCTCAGATCCGAAACCGGCGTCGCTTTCTGCAGGATGTCGGTCGATGCCACGCGCATCAGCTGTATCTCGACGGTCGCTACGAGGCCAGTCAGCCCCATGCCGCCGATTGTCGCCATGAAGAGAGCGAGGTGGCTTCGCGGGGAGCATTCAAGGCGCGCGCCGTCCGAGCGCCAGAGTTCGAAGCCAAGCACATGCGCGCCAAAGCTTCCGGCACCATGGTGGTTCTTGCCATGGATATCATTGGCCAGCGCGCCGCCGAGTGTAACGTGCTGCGTGCCGGGAACGACGGCCGGAAACCAGCCATGCGGCGCAACATGCCGGATCAGCGCACCGATGGTCATCCCGGCTTCGGCGCGGATGACGCCATTTGCGGTATCGAAGGAAACGACGCGATCCAGCGATCGCATGTCGATCAAGCCGCCGCCATCTGGCGAACAGCTGTCGCCATAGCTTCGCCCCGCACCGCGCGCCAGCCAGTTGCCCTCCG
>JBOFFB010000039.1:0-6281 GCA_051648385.1 Allobosea sp. | reverse complement strand
CGCGAGCTTGCGGCAGAACTTGGCCTTGCCATCGCCGACAAGCCGGACAGCCAGGACATCTGCTTCGTGCCCTCAGGCCGCTATGCAGATGTGATCGAGCGGCTCAAGCCGGGTGCCGCCCGCCCCGGCGAGATCGTCGACATGGATGGCCGCGTGCTGGGGCGGCATGACGGCATCCTCAACTTCACCGTCGGCCAGCGCAAGGGCATCGGCATTGCAGCAAGCGAGGCACTCTACGTCATCAAGCTCGATGCGGAACATGCCCGCGTGATCGTCGGACCGCGCGCTGCGCTGGCAACGAAGCTGGTGCGCATACGTGACATCAACTGGCTTGGCGACAAGCCACTGGATGCAGCCTTGCGTGATGGCATCGAGGTTGCCGCACGCGTGCGCTCGACCCGCGCACCGAAGCCCGCGCTGCTGCGCGAGATCGATGGCGAGGTGGTGGTCGAACTGTTCGATGCCGAAGAGGGCGTCGCACCTGGGCAGGCCTGCGTGCTTTATGACAGCGCCACACCGGGTGCACGCGTGCTTGGCGGCGGCATCATCCGCCCGCCCGCCATGCCGCGCCGCGATGCTCCCATCGCAGCCGCCCTCAGCGCCTGACCTTTACGCCGGAACACACCAATGGCAGTCACCTACGATCTTGATGGCCAGAAACGCGTCTACCGCATCTGGGCAAAGTTCTATGACAGGATCTACGTCAGGCTGCTTGCCCGCGCCCAGCGCGAGGCGGTCGACGCAGCCGTGACATGCGGGCGCGATATCCTCGAAATTGGTGTCGGCACGGGCCTGACCTTGCCCTATTTCCCACCCGACCGGCGCGTGGTCGGGGTCGATCTGTCCGAAGACATGCTCGGTGTTGCCAACCGCAAGGTGCATGACCAGCACCTCAAGGCAGTCATCGGCCTGAGCGTGATGGATGCCTGCCGCCTCGGCTTCGCAGATGAAGCCTTCGATGCGGTCACAGCCCAGTTCGTGATCACGCTGGTGCCGGACCCCGAGCAGGCCCTCGATGAGATGGATCGGGTGCTCAGGCCCGGAGGCGAAATCGTGATTTCAAGCCGGCTGGTTGATGCTGACGGGCTCAGCGCGGCATTCTGGTCAGCGCTCGCGCCACTTGCCAAGGCCGTCGGCTGGAGCACTGATTTCAAGGTCAGCCGCATCACTGACTGGGGCCAGCGCACCGGGCGCTATGAAACCATCCATGTCGGGCGCGGCTACTTCAAGGTCGTGCGTCTGAAAAAGCGCGCATCGCGTGCCGCGCTGGTCTGAGCAAACGAACACTTGAAGGATTGGTAGCAGTGACCAGACTTGAACTGGTGACCTACGGGTTATGAATCCGTCGCTCTAACCAACTGAGCTACACTGCTGCCGGAGGTCGCGTATAGCCAGCAAGGCCGGGCGTTTCAACCCCAATCGCGCCGCAGGGCAAAAGAAGGGCAAGAAGCCCCTACTCGACTGCCTGTATCTTTGACGATGGTTCCACATGAGCTGTCGCACCGCGAGCGGCCATTTCGGCATACATGGCCTTGATCATGTTGCTCGCGGTCTTCTCGAACAGGAAGGGCAAAAGCGCGTGCACAAGCGCAGCACCACCTGCGAGAAACATGCGACCCGAGTAGTTCAGCGCATGGCCAAGATGCTGAAGATAAGTTTCGCCCAAGGCGTCAGGATGGCGGGTGAAAGGGTTTGGCATAGGGCACACTCCGAATTCTTATGGAGAGGATAAGTGCTGCCAAGCAGAAACCCGTCCCAAAATTTCTCGCATTTTCATCACATTCATGGGATGATCGCCTCGGTATAGAGAGATTATCGAAAAAATGTCCCACAGGATCGATGCCACAGACAAACGCATCCTCACAGAGTTGCAACGCGACTCAACCCTGTCCCTCGATGCGCTCGGCGAAATCGTGGCTCTGTCGCGCAACGCCTGCTGGCGGCGCATCCAGCAGATGGAAGCAGCAGGGATCATCAAGGGCCGGGTCACGCTGCTGGATCCCGCTGCCCTCAATCTCGCGCTGAATGTCTTCATCGTTGTGCGCACCGGTCGCCACAGTGCCGAATGGGCGGAGGCTTTCCGCGCAGCTCTGCGCGATATCCCCGAAATCACCGGCGCATATCGCACCGCCGGCGACATCGACTACATCCTGCGCGCCCGCGTGCCCGATGTGGCAGCCTATGACCGGCTCTATCAGCGCCTGATTTCGCGCGTCGACATGACCGACGTGTCAGCCAGCTTCGTGATGGAAGAGATGAAGGAAACCCACGAGTTGCCGTTGAGCTACATGGGTTAAGGCAGAGCGCTTCGCGCGGGAGCCCTATCCCACTGCGTTCAGTTCATCACCCATGACATCTTTCACCCATCTGAAGGCATTGTTGGCCGCTGGCACGCCCATATAGGCAGCAGCCTGAATGAGCGCGGCGCGCAATTCCGGCAACGTGACACCGTTGTGCAAGGCCGGGCGCAAGTGCAGCTTGAACTCTTCTTCCCGGTTGAGCGCCACCATGGTCTGCAGCGTCAACAGCGAGCGCGTCTTCCATGGCAATGTCGGGTCGCCCCAGACTTCGCCCCACGCGGTGCGCATGATGAATTCCTGCCATGGCCCGGAAAAGGCCCCGGCATTGGCCAGCGAACGCTCGACATGGGCCGCACCCAGCACCGATTTGCGGTTGGCGAGGCCCTCCTCGAGCAGCGCGGGGCGGCTTGCCAGCACGCCAAGCCGCGCCCGGTTGAGATCAAGCCAGGTGATCAGCATGGCACTGGTCTGTTCGGGTTGCTCAAGGTTCATGATGTGTGCGGCGGGGCTCAGACGTACCAGACCCGCACCCTTGATGTGATCCCTGATCTGGTCCTGCAGAGCAGGCGGTGAGGCTGGATCGTCCGCACCGGAGAACACCATCGTCGGCGCGTTGATGGTTTTCAGCCCCTCGATCAGATCGAGATCGCGGATTGCATCGCAGCAGGCCGCATAGCCCTCGCGCGGAATGGACAACAGCATCGCCTTGGTCGAAGCGAAGACGTCAGGTTTGGCACCAGCAAAATCCGGCGTGAACCAGCGCGCCAGGATTGTGTCGGCAAACGCCTCCACCCCGCCCTTGCGCACGATGGCGGCGCGCTCGTCCCATGACGCAGGCGCTACCGTCAGAGCGAAGGTCGCCATCGGCGTCAGCGAGGCGACCAGATCAGGGCGGCGGATGGCCAGCGACATGCCGGTCATGCCGCCAAGCGACAGGCCGACGACATGGACCGGAGTTTTGCCGAAGACATGCTCGATCAACGCGGCCAAATCATCGGCAAGGTTGGCAATGCCAAAGCCTGACGCCACCACCGGGGATCGGCCATGACCGCGTGTGTCGTAACTCAGGCAGCGGAAGCGCCCGGCCATGGCCGCAATCTGCGGAGCCCACATTTCGCGCGTTGTGCCCAGTGAATTGGAGAACACGACAGGAGGCGCACCGACCGGCCCGCGCACGTCATAGTGCAGCGTGACGCGGTTGATCTGGATGTCTGGCATGGGCAGCGTCCTCGCAATTCACAACGACATTCCGTTATCAGCGCCTCGCGTCGTTGACCAGCAACGCCCTTATCTCGCTGCCTTCTCCACATTCCAGAACGCCATCACGCCCGGAACCGTGAGCAGACCCTGCAATCGCGGAGAATGGGCAACAGGCTGGAACCACTGGCCGAACGGCACGTAAGGCACGATACGGTAGGCGCTTTCCTGCACCTTGATGGCATTGGCCAGGCGCTCCTCAGGCGTGCGACTGCGCCCGAAGGCATCAATCAGGGCCTGATGCGCCTCGTCGCAGGGCCAGCCGGGCCAGGCCTTGTCGCAGCTGGCCTGCATCGGCACATTGCCGACCGGATCAGCCGAGCCCGCCCCGTTCCACCAGGTCATGCCGAGATGCCAGCCACCTTGCGCAGGGGCGTTTCGGCTCGCTCGCCGCTGTGCCATCGTCGCGAAATCCATGCTCTGCATGTCGACATTGACGCCGATCGAGCGCAGATCCTGCGCCAGGATCTGGGTCGCCGCAGACAAAAAGGTGATGTCTGACGGGTGCAGCAGCACAACCGGTTCACCCTTGTAACCGGCTTCTTCCAGCAGCGCCCGGGCTTTGGCCTTGTCCTTGCCAAATGAAGGCTCCGAGCCAGCATCGGTGGCCAGCGGCGCGCCGCAGTTGAAATAAGCCCGGCACACGCGCCAGAACTCCGGCTCGCCGAACATCGCGCGCAAATAGTTTTCCTGATCCATCAGGTAAAGCAGTGCGCGCCGCGCCCTGACATCGTTGAAGGGCGGGTGCAGATGGTTTGGCCTGAGCATGCCCTGAAATCCCAGCACATTGGTGGTGACGAGCTTCAGCCCCCTCGCTTTCAGATCCGGGTGCAGATCGGTCGGCGGGTTTTCAAGGAAATCCACCTCGCCATTGATCAGCGCGAACACCGCCGATTGCGGATCGGAAATGATGCGCCACTCGATCCGGTCAACTTTCGCCACCTTGCCACCGGCTGTGCCAGAGGCAGGCTCAGGCCGCGGCACGTACGCGGGATTGCGCCGATAGACCACGCGCGCACCGGGCACCCATTCCTCGCGTACGAAAATGAAAGGGCCGGAGCCGGTCGTGTCTGTGATGTTCTTGAACGGATCGGTTTCTGCCACGCGCGCCGGCATGATCGCGGGGACGTTGCTGGTGGACTTCGACAGCGCCTCAAGCATCAGTGCATAAGGCTGCTTCAGCACCCAGGTGAAGGTTTTGGCATCGTCCGCCACCAGCTTGTCGGTGAGGCCGATCAGCTGCCGCCCGTAAGGGTCGCGCGCGCCCCAGCGCTTCAGCGAGGCTATCACGTCGGCGGACGTGACCGGTGCGCCATCATGAAAGGCCAGCCCGTCGCGCAGGGCAAAACGCCACATCAAACCGTCCTCGGACACTGACCATGTCTCGACCATCTGCGGGCGCAGGTTTTGCTCGGCATCCCGCCCGAACAGAAAATCATAGACGTGCATGGCATGGCTCTGGACATTACCCGCCGTGGTGTTGATCGGATCGATCACCTGAAGGTCGGCAAACGGGACGATGCGCAACGTGCGCGCCTCGATTGCGGGCTGGGCCATGGCTGCGCCGATCGGCAGCAGAAGCGTGCAAAACGCAGCAAGCCATCTGTTCATGTTCGTGTCTCCCGGAGCAATTTCAGCATAGTGACGGCGAAGTTAGCGTGGCGGGAGGATCACGTCATACACAGAATGGTGAACTGCCCCATTCATTGTGCTGATGTGGCCGCGCGGATGCGTCCTTAACTCTGAAACAACGAGACGTTCGTCAGAAATGGCATTTTGTGAGATGAATTGCCCATGCCAGTCACATCACAGCTTTCGTTCCTGCCGCTCATCCTGTTCACCGTGCTGACCAATGCGGCAGCACAGATCATGCTGAAAAAGGGCATGATAGGCGTCGGCAATCTCGATGTCGCGGCAGACGGCCTGATCAGCACGGTCTTCCGCGTGATCTTCAACCCGTTCGTGTTTTTTGGGTTATCGACCTTCGTGGTTAGCATGGCCTCGCACCTGATCGTGCTGTCGAAGGTGCAGCTCTCCTATGCCTACCCGTTCCTCAGTCTCGCCTATGTCGTGGTGGCGGCGTACAGCTACTTTTTCTTCGCTGAGGACATTGGCGTGGCACGCCTCGCGGGCTTTGGCCTGATCATTGCGGGAACGGTCCTGATTGCGCAAAGCTGACGGACGAACTGTCCCGAATTGAAACAGGAACGACGAACATGAAACACATCATCATCGGCGGCGATGGCTTTGTGGGACAAAGGCTGGCCGGAGACCTCACTGCACTCGGGCAGGACGTCATCGTTGCCGACATCCACAACAGCGCGCATGCGATCTATCGCAATGCCCGCTTCATCCGCATCGACGTCACCGATCCGAACACGCTGACCGGCATTCCGCTCAGCCCCGACGATGTGGTCTACAACCTCTCGGCCAAGATGCTGTCGCCGATCATGCCCCGCGCCAAGCGCCATGAGTTCTTCTGGCCGGTGAATTTTGACGGCACCAAGAACATCCTCGAATGGATGGACGCCGGTGGCGCACGCAAGCTCGTGCATTTTACCACTGACATGATCTACGGCCACTCGGTCAGCGTGCCGCAAACCGAGGATCACCCCGCCAATCCGCTTGGTGAATACGGCCTCAGCAAACTCGCCACCGAAGAGCTGTGCGAGCAATATCGCGCCAAGGGCTTCAATATCTCGATCTTCCGCCCGCGCCTGATCA
>JBOFFB010000038.1:0-5712 GCA_051648385.1 Allobosea sp. | reverse complement strand
CCTGCGGAATTCAGGGCCGCTATTCGACAATCTCAGTCCCGTCGAGCGCATGATGGAAGGCGGCATCCCCGCCATGATCGAGATCCGCCGTTACGTCGATGGGCTGCGCGGCGGCCTTTGATGACAGACCCGATAGCTGGTGCGGCAGAAGACCCACCGAAGGGTGATCTGCCGGAGATCGTCGTCACGACGCTTGCCCTGGCGCGGACTGTCCGACTGGTTTCAACCGCGCGGCTTCGCGATCCCGTCCTGCTCAAGCTGGTGGATGCCGCACTGCTTGATGACCTGGCCGAGATTGAGGGGGCAACCAGCGGACGCCTGCTGGCAGAGCGTCAGGGTGCCGATGACATTTCGAAAGGCGAGTTCGTGGCCGGCATGCCCCATGCCGCGTTCATCAATGCCGCCTTCGCTTACTTCAGGCCTCGTGAACTCAACCGCTTCAATGGGCCGGGGCGCGGTGCCTGGTACGCGGCGCTCGATGTTGCGACCTGCATCGCGGAAGTGACCTTCCACATGACCCGCGAGCTTGAACGCGTCCAGGAATTCCGGGCCACGGTCGACTATGCAGAAATGTTCGCAAGTTTCGCGGGTTCGTTCTGCGACCTTCGCGCGGCAAGCCCAACTCCAACGTGCCTCAGCCCCGATACCGCCCTAGCCTACCCTGCGGGGAACAGCCTCGCCGATATGGTTCGCACCCAAGGCCTCAACGGCATTGTCTATCCATCCGTGCGCGCAGCCTCCGGCACCTGCCTCGTGGCGCTCTGGCCACATGCCGTGCAATCCGTCGCACAGGGAAAAGTGCTCAGAGTTGTCTGGGATGGAACACGCAACCCAAGCGTCACCGAAATGACGGGGTAGCGCAGCCGAAATTTCTAATGTCGGGAATGCGCCCAAGAACGAACCCGCTCGCGCGGGATGGGCGCTCGTGTCGATGGTTGAACGCGTCTTGATCTTCTGATGTTCGCTGACCGGTTGCGACGTGGCGCGTTCCGTTGATCCCTGAGAGCCTGTGAGCCCCTTCACTCAGAGAGGAGCTCACCATGATCGAAGGACAATCCCCGGCCGCCGGCACGCCGCTGCGCCAGCGCATGATCGCCGACATGCATCTGCGCGGCTTCGGCGAGAAGACGCGCAATGACTACATCCGTTGCGTTCGGAAGTTCGCGGCGTTCCTTGAACGCTCGCCGGATACGGCGACTGCGGAAGAGGTGCGCCGCTTCCAGGTGCATCAGGCCCAGACCGGTGCGACGCCGCCAACCATCAACATCACGGTCTCGGCGCTACGCTTCTTCTTCACGACGACGCTTGATCGGCCGGATCTGTCGCGCAAGCTGGTGATCGTCCGGCAGACCCGCAAGCTGCCAACGGTCCTCTCACAGGAGGAGGTCATCCGCCTGCTCGCCGCAGCACCGGGGCCGAAGTACAAGGCCGCGTTTGCAATCGCCTATGGTGCGGGCTTGCGGGTGTCGGAGGTCGTGGCGCTCAAGGTCGACGATGTCGACAGCAAGCGCATGCTGATCCGTGTCGAGCAGGGCAAGGGCCGCAAGGACCGCAACGCCATGCTCTCTCCCCATCTGCTGCAGATCCTGCGGCTGTGGTGGATCGCGGGCAAGAAGCGCGGCCTCATGGTTCCCCATGGCTGGCTCTTCCCAGGGCGCGATGCCATTGGAGCGTTGTCGAGCCGCCAGTTGCACCGCGTCGATGCACTCGCGGCTGTCGGAAGATGTAAGCCTCGACGAATTGGCCGCCGAGGCGCGGCTTTCACCGTTTCATTTCGCGCGGATGTTCAAGCAAAGCGTCGGCATGCCGCCGAGAGTCTACCTGACGCGATTGAGAATGGAGAAAGCGTGTGAATTGCTGGAAAAAACGGACCTTCCGGTCACCGAGATTGCCTTTGAGGTCGGTTATTCCTCGAACCAGGTCCTGGCCCGCGTCTTCTTCAAGTATCAGCACATGAGCCCCATCGATTATCGCCGGGCGGTGCGAGATCCGTTGCGCTCTATTGCGCTGCAATGACTTTCAAGGTCGCCGCTTTTGAGTTGGTGTGAATGTCTTTTATTCAGGCAAACTGCCTGAAATGATGCGTCGTGCCGATGGGTCGGTTCCGGCCAGTTTCTGCCGGAAGCGCTCTGTTCAAGGCTGAAGCTCCTGACCTCTATGGTCCGGATGATCATGACGCGGTGAGAGCGCAATCCACGATCATCCTCATTTCGGCATCATGCCGTCCCTGACCCTGGCAAGGCGCGCGGCTTGCTCCGGCTTTGCCACCGGGTGCTGGGCAACAAAAAACATGAAATTGCCTCCACTCTCCCAGGCCCATGCCGCACCAGCAACCGGGGTGCTCGTGCCGGGTGGCGTGCGGCGATAGGTGACCGCCGCGACCGGGCCTTTGGCCGTGCGCTCGACGCTCTGCGTCAGGATGGTCGCATTCGGATATTGTTGCCGGAGCTGGGCGGCGACTTTCGTCACGTCGCGGCCTGCGTCAAAGCGCTCGCCCGGCCTTTGTGGGAACTGCGAGATCATGGCGAAGGACTGGCTGGTCGCCTCATCCATCTGGTTTCCCGGGCCGTCGGTCAGGACGACAACGCTGTTGGCGATGATGTGGGCGACGCGCATGCCGGCCATGTCCGTCAGCCGGAAGGGAGCATCGCCAAGGCGCTGATCGGCGCTGCGCGGCGTCTCGGTGGTGCTGAGCAAGGCCGCCCGGATTGCGGCCGGATCGGCCCCAGTGACGCGATCCGGAATGGCCAGCGACACACTCACATTGCCATGCTCGCCTTCGATGACGACGGTATGGTTGGCCATTGCGCGCCGCGGCATCTTCAATCGCATCAAGATTGCCGGCCGGCCTTTCACGGTCAGTTGCTCGGCTGCTTCCAGGCGGCCCTCATTGGGTGTTCCTGCCCCGGACGTCGTTCCGATGGTGCCAACATCGCTCAAGCTCAGGCGCTCGCGAGGGCTCTCGATCATGATGATAAAGGAACCATCCGGATGCCTGAACATGGTCGCCGGATTGGTCACCAGCGCAAAGCCCGGGGGCGGCGCGATCGACCAGCTCGTGCCGGGATAGGGGATCGGCGGCGAGGGCAGCGCAATGGCACCGGCGTCGCCTGCCCGCGCCGTGATGCCGTCGCGGATGCGGAGCATGCGTCCGGCGTGCTGTGGCTGATCCGGCGGATGCTGCGAGATGACGACAGCAACATGCCGTGCAACTTCCCCGATCCAGACCATGCCCGCCACGCGATGCAGGGTCGGGGTATAGTCGGTGTAGGGAATCGACAGCACATCGCCGCGCGATGTCCGCTCCACGGCGGGTGCCGAAAACGTTGCTTGCCTGAGAAAGCGTTTGGCCATCTCCACGCCCTGCGCCCTGTCGCGCCGTGGCTCGAAACCGGTGCCCGCCTCCAAAGGCAGCGCATTGATGCTCAGAAGCGGCTGCGACGGAGCGTCATCGCTGGTGTTGCCCGGGCCTTCTGTGAGCACCGCGACCAAATTGCCCGCGACATGGGCAAAACGCATCCCGGCCCGTTCACCGATGTTGACGGGAAAGCTGGCGAGGCGTTGCTCGAGCGTCAGAGGCCGTTCGACAAGCGTCAGCAGCACCTGCCTGATCGCGGCGGGGTCGCGGAACGGCACCCCTGGCAGCACGTTGAAGGCGACGGTCACGGTGTTGTCGCGCCCGTCAAGCTGCAGGATGTGGCCTTCGATCTTCTGGGCGGGCCTGGTCAACCGGTAGAACACACCTGACAACCCGCCGACGCTCACCACCTCGCCGCCTTCGAGCCTCGTTTCCGTGGCCGTACCGGCGTTCTGGACCGGCCCATCGGCGCTGATGCTGGCCACCGTGGTCGTCGTGCGTTTGCCCTCAATGAGCTGGATGTTTCCGCCCTGAGGATGCCGGAAAGCCGGGCGCGGCGTGTTGGTGAAAACAAACCCCTGAGGAGGGGCCAGCCACCAGCCTGAGCCTGGGAACTGGACAAGCGTCGATTGCGCGGGGATCTGGTCGGGCGATGCCGGTCGCACTGGCACCTGTTGTGCCTGGGCGGCGGGCAGGGCGCAGAGGGCGGCGGCCCATCCGAGAACCATCATCACAATGCGTCGCATCTGGGTGCCTCCGATGTCATGGCCGATCCGGCTGACCCTCGTCGTTCATCCGCCCAGCTCCCCCGTCTCGTGGAAGCGGAAGCCGTCCGGCGTCCGGGTGAAGAGGAACATCGACTCGCCGCAGATGAGAGTGAAGTTTTGCTCGCCCTGACGATTGTCGGCGTAATATCCCTTGCCACGCGCGAGGCATGTGCGGATCTTCGGCGTGAAAATCTTGCTGTACAGGTTTTTCCGAAAATAGGCCGCGTCGCGCATCTCATTCCAGTGGAACGGAAACTTTGTCAGCGCAGTGACGGCGTCGCCGTCATTCGCCTTGAGGGCCGCCCGGAATGTCGCGATGAACAGGTCGTATTCCTTCTGGATCAGCGGTGGCGCCTTGTCTTGGGCGTAAGCGGGTGATGCCGACATGCCTGCGATGATCGCGCCGAGAAGGAGGGTGACAAGCCGGATGCTCTTCATGGCAAGACCTTTCCCCTCGCTCGCGTCCCGACCAATAGAGAGCCGTCTGGGAATACGAGTCAAGACGACATTTCCAAACGTAACCCGCAAAACACTCTTCGGCCTTTAGACTGCGCTGGACGTGGGGTTTGGTCCTCAGTCCTGAAATGGATGCCGACGGTTTGTCAATCCGGCTGGTGACACGGTGACTCCTCCAGTCGATTGCCCTAAGGTTATTGGCTAGCACCGCAATAGGCACGGTCCCATGCGCGATCCGCTTCGGAAGGTTGGCTATTGCCTTGCCCTCGGGCTCCCCGCGGCGGCGATGCTCTTCCATGTCGACTATGAAGCGGCCCGTCGTGGCGACATTGCAAGCACCATCATCATGGTCGTCAGCTTCAACGTCGCGGTGTTCTCCTCGTTCTTTCTGCTGTGGTTCGCGCTCGCGGCAGTGGGGCGTGCGCGTTTGCTCGGCGGCAAGAGCGCGATCGCGCGATGGCATGTAAGTGCATCGGAATGGGATCGCTTCCGGGCTTTCGACGCCCTTCGTTCAGCGCAGGACGAGACATTGCTCAATGAGCTTCCGATCCGGGAAACCACGCCTGCCGAGGGCGTGGACGTCATTGTCGGACGCCGGCAACTCATCGTCGACGGCTCCTATCATGCCCTGAGCGGCCTACCTTCCGTGAGCGCTGTCTATTGGCTGGCTGCGCCCGCCGATCCCGAATGCCTGGAATTTGCGCTTGTGTATCCGCGTGGACGATTTGGCGGCACGAGGCGCATGAGTTTGCGCGTGCCGGTGCCAGCCGCGTCGCGGGAGGACGGCGTCCGCGTCTACTGGCATTATCACGTGCCGGTGGCGAAGCCTCAGCAGGGCCTCGTCTTCCGGCGTCCGGGGCTGGTTTTCGGCTGGTGCATTGCCTTTGCATTCATTGCCGCTTCGATTGGCGGTGGCGCTTCATTCCTGATTGCGAGGGGCTATCAGTCTGATCTTGTGATGTTCTTGATGATATCAGGCTTCGCATCAGCCATGGGCGCGGTGCTTGTCTTCTTTGTCACACTTGTCGTTTGGCTGACGAGATCGCGGACATCGACAGATGCATGAGGCAGGCTTCGATGCTTGCTGGCGGGCAGGACCGTGACTGAACCGATGGGCATCACTGATTGGGC
>JBOFFB010000037.1:0-2456 GCA_051648385.1 Allobosea sp. | reverse complement strand
TGACGGCGAAATTGTGGCAACCACGGCGCATTCAACCTCAGTTGCCCACGCGTGCGATGCCGCGTTCGCCGTTGTCGCGGGTCCAGCGGATGCGCCCGCCGCCCAGATCCTGCACCGAGAAACACAGCCGCTCGCCATTGTACCATGTCGGAAACTGCTGGCAGAGGTTGCCGCCGCGCATGAACCAGCGCCCGCTTTCCTTTGCTGCAAACAGCCGCCCGAGGCCAACGGCCTGGCCATTGCCATCTACCGTGCCATTCGCCGAGTAGCGCAACGGCATCTCGCCGCCAAGCGGTGCCGCCAGATAGACCGTACGACCCGTCACAAGCTTGCGCAGCGCCTCGCCGGTCAGCGTTTCGGCTGAAGCAGGGGCGGGTGTCAGCAGGAGAGCGGTCAAGGCCGCGATGGCTGGGGCGAGGATCAGGGGCATGGCGGGCTCCGTCAGGCTGAATTGGTTGGGTGGTCGATGTACGTAGCTCTGCGGATGCTGGTTCATTCGGGCGAAAGAAAGACACGCCTGCTGCAAAGAAAGACTTGGCCGCAGCAGTGTCCGATGTTGCGCCCAAAGGCCACGCGGCACTTGCAAATCCTGTCAGGTGACGGCATTCCCGGAAACACCGGAGAGATGGCCGAGTGGTTTAAGGCAGCGGTCTTGAAAACCGCCGTGGGGGCAACTCCACCGTGGGTTCGAATCCCACTCTCTCCGCCATGTCACAGATTGCGACCGGCGCGACGCTGCGGGAGACGATCTATCTCCAGACCGGCGAGGCGGGGGCGATGCCGCTGGCGGCCATCGACGCGGCGGCGAGCCCGAAGAAGCTCTACGCGGTGCATGTGGACCATCTCAACCGGCCGATCATGCTGACGGATGCAGCGAAGATCAACGTCTGGTGGGCGAGCTACGAGCCCTTCGGCAAGGTGCGGGCGACTGGCGGGGCCCTGACGCAGAACCTCGGCCTGCCCGGCCAGTGGTTCCAGCTGGAATCAGGACTGGCCTACAACTGGCACCGGCATTATGATCCGGCGACCGGGAGGTATACGACCGCGGACCCGCTGGGGTTTGTCGATGGGGCCAGTGTGTTTGCCTATGCGAGTAGTGCGCCGCAGGTGGCGGTCGATCCGAGTGGGCAGTTTGTTCACGTGATCATTGGAGTTGGATTGGGCATCGTTGCAGACCTCGCAATCTCCAAAGTACGTGACAACTGCGCTTGCAAAGATACCTCCAGCGCTGTTGGCGCGGCAGGATATGGCGCGCTTGGGGGTATTGCAGGTGCAACAGGTCCGTATGCCAGAAAGCCGAGGACTGGCATTGGCGGAGGTGGTCCATCAGGGCCATCAACTTCTGTCTTTAGTTCTGCGGTCGGCAGCGGATACAAAGGCGGATACTATAGTATTGGAACGAGAAATACACTGAGAGCATTTGGTGATTTGGCGGGGCGTCGCCTGGTGCCCGGACTAGGAATTGGGCTGACTGCATATGAGCTCTACAGATTAAAAGATTGTTTTTAAAAGGCAAAATCCTATGTCTCCTGTAGGTCAAAATGTAGAAATATTCTTAAAGATGATTGGGCATTCCGATGCAGACATCAGTAAATTTAACTCACAAACTTCGTTAAATTTAGACATTGGTTTGAATGGAGACAATTTCTTTGATGCATTAGATGTCCTTAGAAGTCATTTTGATGTCGATCTTGGAGATTTTAATTGGACCAAATACGTCTATTCGCAAGGCGAATTGATTTCAGATCACATGATATATCGGATAATATACTATTTTGTTGGAGATAGAGCGATTAGATATTCGATCGAAGGGGTTGATCCGTTTCGAAAGCTTGAGCCCGTTACACTTGCCATGATCGAAGACGCAATTGTACAAAAAAGCTGGCAAACATAGCATTAGATAATTCTCTGATAAAGTACGTTTCAACATTTATCAACAACCACAGCCTGACCAATATCTTCGACAATCTGAACGCTTCGGATAACCAGTCCTTCTGGCTGGATCCGTCCGGCCAATTGCAGGACGCCGCTGGCCCCTGGGGGGCGGATGTCTACAACCTGACGGGGTGGGCAACCGCACGCAGTTCAGCCGCACGCTCGGCGGCATCACCACCACGCGCGTCTTCGGCTATGGCGCGGCGAGCAACCGATTGCTCGACGTCAAGATCGGCGCGACCAACGACCGGAGTTACGGAGTTACGGTGATATGATCTTAATTGCATTAACTTCCACACCATGCTTGATTTTCAGCGGTTCGAAGTCGGGGGGAACAGCAGGTAAAAGTTAATGCAATTGTGATCCTGTCACCGTAACTCCGGTGACGCGCGCGCGCGCGTGGACGAAGCCGCTGTAGCGCCGATGCGCCTCGCCGACCGCGCGCGAAAGACCCTCCGTGGTCGTCGGCGTCAGGATCAGGTGCACGTGGTTGGGCATCAGACAATAAGCGAGGCAGCGCA
>JBOFFB010000036.1:0-10116 GCA_051648385.1 Allobosea sp. | reverse complement strand
CGGACGCCGCGCTGAACCAGATCGACGCCTTCCTCCAAGCGCAGCCGGGCCGCCAGCCCGACGCAGAATGAACCCGGAGCTTCCAAACGTGACAGGCAAGGCCTTCGCCTCCCATGCCGACATGGCCGACAAGGTCGTGACGTTCTCGGCGATTGGTGAGGGCCTCTACGCCTACACCGCGCAGGGAGACCCCAACTCCGGCATCATCATTGGCGATGACAGCTGCATGGTCATCGACGCGCAGGCAACGCCGCTGATGGCGAAGGACGTAATTGCCCGCGTGCGCGCCGTCACCGACAAGCCGATCAAATATGTGCTGCTCTCGCATTATCACGCCGTGCGCGTGCTCGGCGCGTCGGCTTACGTTGCGTCAGAGATTGTCGCCCACGAGGCCACCCGCCAGCTCATCGTCGAACGCGGAGCGGAGGACATGGCCTCCGAGATCGGGCGTTTTCCGCGTCTGTTCCGTGGTGTCGACACCGTGCCGGGGCTGACCTGGCCAACGCTGACATTCACCGGCTCACTGACGCTCTGGCTCGGCAGGCGCCGCGTCGAGATTTCGCATCCAGGGCGGGGGCACACTGCAGGGGACACGATTGCCTGGGTGCCGGATGCCGGCGTGATGTTCTCGGGCGATCTCGTGGAATACAAGTCCGCCTGCTATTGCGGCGATGCTTTCCTGCGCGAATGGCCGGAAACCATCAGGAAGCTGGCGGCCTACTCGCCCGAAGCACTTGTGCCGGGTCGTGGTGACGCGCTGGTCGGCGCGGCTACCGTCAAGGCGGCGATGGCTGGCACCAGCGATTTCCTCAGCGCGCTCTACGGCACTGCCGAGCGCGCCGTCGCGAAGGGCCTGACGCTGAAGGAAACCTCTTCCGCCGTGCGCAAGGTGATGGACAAGCCCTTCGGCGATTACGCCATCTACGAGCATTGCCTGCCCTTCAATGTCAGCCGCGCCTTCGATGAAGCACGCGGCATCGATTGGCCACGCATCTGGACCGATGAGCGCGATGTGGCGATGTGGAAGGCGTTGCAGGGCTGAAGGCTCAATAAGGTGCCGTCAGATGCGGGAACATCGGGAAATGTCTGAGGTTGTGGGTGGCGAGGGGCATGTTTTTCGCCATGGCTGCTGCAGCAATCTGCGCATCGCCAAGCCCGACACCATGACTTTTGGCAAATTGCCGAAGCAAGACTCCGGCTCGCTCCGTAACGTCGGCATCAATCGTGACGAGCACAAATTGCTCCAGCAAGCGGTCAAATCGCATCTTCTCGCTGATGCCGCGCTCGCCTGCCCTGACTTCGCTGATGCTTGTGGCACAGACAGAGAGCTCTTCAGGCTGGCGCTTCAGCCAGGCCAGTGCAGTGGCATGGCCGCGCAAGACGTCGATGATGATGCACGTGTCGATAAGGATGCCGCTCACGATGAAAGGTCATCCATGCGCCTTTGTGCATTGGTACGCAGTGTCGTCTGCAACTCCTCCACGTCGTCGCGGTCAGCCCACATGCCGAACACGGCATCAAGCGCGACATTGCGCTCTGCCATCCCACCATGGCGGGTTTCAGCCACTGCCAGATCAACTCCTCGCCGGATGATTTCGCTCTGCTTGCGACCCGTTGCTTTGGCGGCCCGCCGAAGCGCGCTGAACTGGTCGTCCGTCAAAAAAACCTGTGCCTTGCGCATGGCCACCTCCCGAATTCATGAACGCCATATAACATGTATGGCGAGTGTGACCAACTTGTGCCGGTTGCAGTCATGAATGCCGCCGCACCCTTCGCCCAGTTCGCGTACACACCGTCGCGGGATCAGTCGGCGCTCCAGCCCGTGCGGCACCCGGTGATCATCGTCGGCGCTGGCCCCGTCGGCCTGTCACTCGCCATAGATCTTGCCCAACACGGCCTCCATCCCGTCCTCCTCGACGATTCAGACCGCATCGGCGACGGCTCGCGCGCCATCTGCTTTGCCAAGCGCACGCTTGAGATTTTCGATCGTCTCGGCGTTGCTGAACCTATGCTTGCAAAAGGCGTGCGCTGGCAGGTTGGCAAGGTTTTTCAGGGCAACGAGCAGCTTTACCAGTTCGACCTCCTGCCCGAAGCTGGCCACAAGATGCCGGCCTTTATCAATCTCCAGCAATTCTACGTCGAGAAATTCCTGGTCGACCGTGCGCTTGAGCTTGGCGTTGATTTGCGCTGGAAGAACCGTGTTGCAGCGCTCACGCAAGCCAACGATCACGTTGAACTGACCATCGAAACGCCTGATGGGCCTTACACACTCAAGGCCGATCATCTCGTCGCTTGTGACGGTGCCCGCTCCCCGCTGCGCGGCATGATGGGGCTTGAATTTGCCGGCGAACAATTCGACGACCAGTTTCTCATCGCCGACGTCAAGATGCGCGCTGACTTCCCAGTCGAGCGCTGGTTCTGGTTCGATCCACCGTTCCATGCCGGCCAGTCCTGCCTGCTCCACAAGCAGCCGGACGATATCTGGCGGATTGATTTGCAGCTGTCGCCGGACGCAGACACGACACATGAGCGCAAGCCCGAAGTGGTGCGCCCGCGTATCGAGCGCATGCTGGGTCATCCCGATTTCGATCTCGAATGGGTCTCGATCTACCGCTTCCAGTGCCGCCGGCTCGAGCGCTTCGTGCATGACCGTGTGATCTTCGCAGGCGACGCGGCGCACCAAGTCTCGCCGTTTGGCGCGCGTGGCGCGAATTCCGGCGTGCAGGATGCCGACAATCTCGGCTGGAAGCTGGCAGCTGTTGTCACCGGCAAAGCGCCGCCGGACCTTCTCGCAACCTATGATGCCGAGCGCTCGGAGGCGGCAGACGAGAACATCCTGAACTCCACCCGTGCCACAGATTTCATTGCCCCGCGCAGTGCCATGGAGGCACGGTTCCGGAATGCCGCGCTGGCGCTGGCGAGGACCGCGCCTTTCGCGCGCCGCTTCGTCAACTCCGGGCGGTTGTCACTGCCGACAGCCTATCAGGGCAGTGCGCTTTCGATGGCAGATGACGCGGTGTGGCCGGTTGGTCCAAAACCTGGTGCGCCGTTCATGGATGCGCCATTCCGCGATGGTTTTCTGGGCGAACATCTCAAGGGCGGCTTCACGCTGCTGGCCATGTCGGGTGCCGACATCGCCGACTGGCCCGATGGCTTGAATGTGGTGCTTGTGTCCGGCACTGACACGGAAGTTCGCCAGCGCTACGGCATGCATGATGCCGAGGCCTATCTCTTCCGCCCAGATGGGCACGTCGCGGCGCGCTTCCGCAAGCTGGATCGCGGGCATCTCGAAGCGGCGCTGGCCCGCGCTGGAGGTGCCTGATGCCGTTGGATATCGAAGCCCGCTTTGCCGATCCGGATGCAGCCTACCGCTCAATCATCGAGGCCCATCGCGGGCTCTCCGATGAAGACAGTGCTGCCCTCAACGCTGCGCTGGTCCTGATCCTGAGCAACCAGATCGGTGATCAGGCGGTCTTGGCCGAGGCGTTGAAACTTGCGAAAGCCAGCCTCAGCCCTTCGCGCCCCGCAGCATCTCGATGATGCCGGAAAAATCCGTGCCGCCATGGCCAAAGGCGGCGAACAGCGTATAAAGTTGCGCTGCTGCCGCGCCAAGCGGGGTGGCTGCTCCCACGGCCGAAGCCGCTTCCTGCGCCAGTTTCAGGTCCTTCAGCATCAGGTCTGCGGCAAAGCCGGGCTTGTAGTCGTTATTGGCGGGCGAGGTCGGCACCGGGCCGGGCACCGGGCAATAGGTCGTCAGCGACCAGCACTGGCCGGACGAGGTCGAGGCTACATCGAACAGCGCCTGGTGCGACAGGCCGAGCTTTTCCGCCAGGGCGAAGGCCTCGCCAACGCCGATCATCGAAATGCCGAGGATCATGTTGTTGCAGATCTTCGCAGCCTGCCCTGCGCCCGCACTGCCGCAATGCACCACCTTCTTGCCCATCTGTTCGAGGATGGGTTTCGCTGCGGCAAACGCATCTGCCTCGCCGCCGACCATGAAGGTCAGCGTGGCACCCTTCGCCCCGCCAGTACCGCCGGAGACAGGCGCGTCGACAGGCTTCAACCCGGCGGCGCTGGCGGTGGCATGCACGGCGCGCGCGCTCTCCACGTCAATCGTTGAGGAATCGATGATCACCGCGCCGATCTTCGCATGCGGCGCGATCTCGGCCCAGACGCCGCGCACATGCTTGCCGGCGGGGAGCATGGTCACGATGATATCGGCGCTTGCGACCGCAGCAACGGCGCTTGTCGCAATTATTGCACCGGCAGCCTTTGCTTCCGTGCAGGACGCGGGCGAGAGGTCAAATCCCGTTACGGCGTGTCCAGCCTTGACGAGATTGGCGGCCATCGGCCCACCCATGTTGCCGAGGCCTATGAAAGCAATGGTGGTCATTCAGGCTCTCCAGTTTCCAGATAGGTATTCCGTTTGACAGAATGGCATGCTGAGTGTATTTTTCGACAGATGATACGATCGTTCGCTGACAAGGACACTGCGCACCTGTTTGCGGATCAAAAGGTGCATACCTTTGGCACCATTGAACGTGTAGCCCGGCGCAAGCTGCAATTGTTGCACACGGCTCAGTCCTTGGCAGACTTGGCAGTGCCTCCCGGCAACCGGCTTGAAGCATTGAAGGGCGACAGGAAAGGCCAGTACTCGATCCGCGTTGATCGGCAATGGCGCATCTGCTTTCGCTGGAACGAGGGTGATGCGTTCGATGTCGAAATAGTCGACTATCATTGAGGACAACGAGATGAACGAACTCGATCTGATTTTGCCGGGCGAAATCCTGCTCGAAGACTTTCTGAAACCACTTGGGATAAGCCAGAACCGGCTCGCGCGGGACATTGACGTGCCTGTCAGTCGTGTTGCCGGCATCATCAAAGGCGATCGTGCGATCACTGCAGACACCGCGCTGCGGTTCGCCCGGTTTTTTGGCACAAGTGCAGAAATGTGGCTGAGATTGCAGTTAGACCACGAGTTGCGCCTCGCGCGTCGCCTTTCGGCGGCAAAAATTGATGCAAGTGTGCGCACACTTGCTGCCTGAACCCCTGAGACCGAAAGTTCAGGTGTGATGAAACATGCCATCGTTCAACCTCTGTTCCCGCGCCCGATCAGGCTGCGTGCCACGATCAGGCGCATGATCTCGTTGGTGCCTTCAAGGATCTGATGCACGCGCAGGTCTCGCACGATCTTCTCGATGCCGTAGTCAGCGAGGTAGCCATAGCCGCCATGCAGTTGCAGCGCGTCGTTGGCGACCTTGAAGCCGGTGTCGGTGGCGACCCGCTTGGCCATGGCGCAAAGCTTGGTGGCGTCGATGTCCTTGCGGTCCAGCGCCGCCGCTGCCCGCCACAGGAAGGTGCGGGCGCACTCAAGCTCCGTCGCCATGTCGGCCAGCTTGAACTGCAGCGCCTGGAACTGGTCGAGGCTTTTGCCGAAGGCCTTGCGCTCGGACATGTAGGCGATGGACTTGTCGAGCGCCGCCTGAGCCCCGCCAAGCGAGCAGGCCCCGATGTTGAGCCTGCCGCCATCCAGCCCCGCCATAGCGATCTTGAAGCCGATTCCTTCTGGCCCGAGCCGGTTGGCCACCGGCACGCGTGCCTGGTCGAAGATCACTGCGCGGGTCGGTTGGGCGTTCCAGCCCATTTTCTTCTCTTCCGCACCGAAGCTCAGGCCCGGCGTGTCCTTGCCGATGACCAGTGTCGAGATACCGCCCGCGCCATCCTCGCCGGTGCGCACCATGGTGACGTAGACATCCGACACGCCCGCGCCCGAAATGAACTGCTTCTGGCCGGTGATGAGATAATCGTCGCCATCACGTACCGCACGGGTCTTCAGCGCTGCAGCATCCGAACCTGCGCCAGGCTCGGTCAGGCAGTAGCTCGCCAGATGCTCAATGCTGCACAGCTTGGGCAGAAAGCGCTGGCGCTGCTCGTCGGAGCCATAGGCGTCGATCATCCAGCCGCACATGTTGTGGATCGAGATATAGGCCGAAACAGTCGGGCAACCGGTGGCGAGGGCCTCGAAGATCAGCGCCGCATCAAGTCGGCTGAGGCCTGAGCCACCAACATCGTCCCGGATATAGACGCCGCCCATGCCGAGCGCCGCCGCCTCGCGCATTTCGGCAATGGGGAAGTGCTTTGTCTCGTCCCAGCGCACGGCGTGGGGTGCGAGTTTCCCGGCAGCGAAGTTCGCTGCCATCTCGCCCATGGCGATCTGATCATCGGTGAGGGAGAACATCGTCATCGCAGGCACATCGGAGCTCGACACATCGAACATGTCTAGCGCATCGGCGATGGATTTGCCTTGAGGTGATTGCGCACAACCGCTGCGCAGACCTGAGGGTTATTTCTTTTTCGGCGCAGCAAGACGCTTGGCGTTTAACTTGACCCGGCGGGCAGCGGGCCGAAGCCCAGCCTCGGTCAATCTTGTGCCAGCCTGCATCAGGCTGGGTGGGCGGATGCCCTGCCACATGGCCAGCGTCGATTGCCACCAGATCGACTGCATCTCGGCCTGCATCGCCACGGCGCCTTCTGCAGCGGCAGCGAACTTCTCTTCGAACATGCGTTCGGTCTCGCGCGAACCATCGCCAAGACCGCACATTTCAAGCCACAGAAGTGGCGTACGTTGCGCCACGACGAGGGGAGCCAGCATAAGATCTTTGTTCATGTAAAAGACTAGGCCGGTAAAGTGCAACGAGGTCAAGTGAATTTATTGTGCGGTGCAATATACATCTAGATCTTGCGTAATTGGTTGGCCGTGACCCAGAACACTTCGCCGCTGCTTTCCACGCTGTCGAGCCAGAGAAACTCGATCGACGGGTATTCTTCGTCAAGGATGTCGCGGTCGGTGCCGATTTCGCAGATCAGGCCGCCGGCTTTGGTCAGGTGCTTGCCGGCGTCCTTGAGGATGCGGCGCACGATATCCATGCCGTCCTTGCCCCCGGCGAGCGCCATGGCTGGCTCGGCCCGGAACTCGGGCGGCAACTCGGCCATCGTTTCGGCATCGACATAGGGCGGATTGGTGATGATCAGGTCATAGGTCTTGCCCTTCAGGGGCGCGAACAGGTCGCCCTGAAACAGTTCGATGCGTTCGGCAA
Organism: Allobosea sp.; assembly: GCA_051648385.1. Lineage (GTDB taxonomy): Bacteria > Pseudomonadota > Alphaproteobacteria > Rhizobiales > Beijerinckiaceae > Allobosea. Next base: position 3,019 of record JBOFFB010000036.1, on the reverse strand, counting down.
AGCCGCTTTCCGCAACGTTGATCTTCGCTACAGCCATCGCGTCAGCGGACAAATCCACGGCATCGATCATCGCATTGGGGAAGATGTGTGCCGCGAGGATGGCAAGGCAGCCCGAGCCGGTGCAAAGATCCAGCACCCGCGTCACGGCCTGCACATCATCGATCAGCGTGAAATCTTCGCCGCCGAACAGGCCGGAGAACAGCATCTCGCCAATGTAGGAGCGCGGCACGATCACCCGCTCATCGACCATGAAGGGGATACCCTGAATGTAAGTTCGCCCCGTGAGGTATGCGGCAGGCTTGCGCGTCGCGATGCGCTGCTCGATCAGTGCGAGCAGTTTCTCGCGCTCAGCCCGCGTCAGCCGCGCATCGACGAAGGGTTCCAGCTGGTCATGCGGCAGATGCAGCGTTTCCAGAATGAGATAAGCCGCCTCATCCAGCGCTGTGGTCGCGCCATGGGCATGCACCAGCTCAGCGCTGCGAAAACGGCTGACAGCATGGCGCAGCATGTCGCGAATGGTGATGAGTTCGTCGGCGAGGGTGGTGTTTGTCATGGCGATGATTTCCCACATTCGCCACGCGTCAGCAATCGGCTCGGCCAAGTTTACCAGGGCAATCGCTTCAGGTTAACGTTTGGCTGGATTCTAGGCGTGGTGGCCTTCTCCCCTTGCGGGAGAAGGCCAAAATCCCGTCGAGAACCGACCAAGTTAAAGTGAAGCGATTGCCCTGCCAAGTTTACGCAGGCTAATCAACGCTACCACGTCACTGCGAGCGCAGCGAAGCAGTCCAGCCGTGGCGCTGCCGCGCTGGCGGGCACGAGCGCGAGCCGCAGGGCTGGATCGCTTCGTTCCTCGCGATGCCGGCATCACTAGAACAACCTGATCGACACGATCCCGGCCAATGCCACCAGCGCTGCGCACCAGTGCAGCGGGGTGATGCGCTCCTTCAGGAAAAAGGCGGCGATGGCTGTGGCGAACAGGACCGAGGTTTCGCGCAAGGCGGCAGCGAGCGCAACCGGGGTGACATTCAGCGCCCAGACATAAAGAAAGAAACTGGATGTCGAGATGGTGGCCACGAGAAAAGCCTGACCAAGGTTCTCGCCGAGCAGCCTCACCGGGTTGCGGCCTTCAAGGCGCATCATCAGGCCCAGCACCAGGCCGTTGCCGAGTGCAACCGCGCCGGCATAGCTCCAGATCGACGGGCTGAGCCTGACACCCATGGCGTCGGCGGTGACATATCCTGCACCGCATAAGGCCGCCAGCAGCGCAAAGCCAACGCCGGAAAGTTCGGCCTTGCCCGCCCGGCTGGCAATGAACGCCAGCAGAATGAGCGCGCAGGAGATCAGCAACACCCCGATGGCCCCGCCGATGGTCGGCCATTCGTTGAACAGCACGATCGCCGTCGGTAGCGCCAGAAGCGGAATGCCCGCCCGCATGATCGGGTATGCCAGCCCGTAGCTGGTGCGCGTGTAGGCAATCATCGCGGCACGGATGCCAATGCTGTTGATGATCACCCCGCCGATCAGCCACGGCATGGCGACGCGCGGCGGCAATCCGGTGACCAGCAGAAGCGGGATGCTCATGAGGCCAGAAGCCATCACGGCCGAAACCATGATCGCGCCGGGATCTCTGTGAGCGCGCGCCATGGCGTTCCATATGGCGTGCAGCAGCGCGCTTGCCATGATCGCGAGGAAGGGCAGCGTGCCGATCACGGAAACAGATATTGCTGTCGGGCCACCAGCTTGACTCTCATTGATCTTGTGACATTGGCCAATCAGCCCGCACATCCTTGTAGAAATACACAGTCGCGCACAGCCTGCCATCTGGCCACAGTGCATAGTCAGGTATGACGCCCGCGCGGGTCCAGCCGCAGCGCACATAAAGACGATATTCCGCGCTGTCATCGACGGTGTCGAGCACCATCAGCCACCAACCCGCCTTGAGCGAAGCAGTCTCCGCAGCGCTGAGCATGGCCGCGCCGATGCCTTGGTTGCGGCCATCGCGGTGCACCAGCATCTTGGCGAGATCGGAGCGGTGCGGCTGGTTGGGCATGCCGGCGGCCACCACCTGCACGGTGCCGACAAGGCGGCCTGCGCTTTCAGCCACCAGCAGGATGCGCTCACCGTTTGCCACGCCCTCAGCGACACGCGACCAGAAGCGCACCGCTTCGGCACGCGTTATGTCGGCCATGAACGAGACAGATGCACCCCCTGCCACGCAATCGAGCAGGATGTCGGCCAGTTCGCCAACGCGCGCCTGGGCTTCGCCGGCATCGAAGGTGCGGATGATGAAGGTGGGTTCATTCATGTTGCGGGCTCGTCAGGAAGGGCGTTTCGACAGGATGACGGCATAGCGTGCTGCGATGTTGCCGGGATTGTGGAAGGTAATCGGCTGGTCAAGCCTCATCAGGAGGCAATCACCCGTGCCGAGCAGGGTGGCAGCTTCACCAATTGTCATCTCGATTTCGCCTTCCAGCACCCATACCTGCTGCTCGATATTTTTTGACGTAGTGTAGTTATCGAACACGACGCGGGCCTTTGGTGGGAAGGTCACATAGACGATCTCCGCCACAGCCCCCGATGGCGAGACATTGCGGCGGACATAACCCGAGGCAGGATCGCGCCAGTCGCTCTGGTCCTCCCATCGGCTGAGCGGAGCTGTGCTTGCGGCAGGCGGCGGGAACAGCGACGCCATGCTGGTGCCGAGCCCCGCTGCCAGCCTTGCCAGCACGGACGCCGTCGGGCTGACCTCGCCGCGTTCGATCTTGGAGATCATCGCGCGGCTGACCCCGGAGGCGGCGGCGAACTGTTCGAGCGTCCAGCCGCGCCCGCTGCGCTTTGATTTCAGCCGCTCGGCCAGATTCCAATTGATGTCAGAATCCAGATATGAGAATATTTCTCTGATCAGGGAAGTCAAGCACCAGCAACGGTTTTGCGACAAACCTGAAGTGTCAGCGTCTTTCTCATCGTGCCCGAACATCAGTGCCCGCTTGAACCGTCGTCCCGGTCTCGAGCGAAGTCG
>JBOFFB010000035.1:0-2864 GCA_051648385.1 Allobosea sp. | reverse complement strand
ATCTACCTCGACCAGCCAGGTGCCAATACCCGCGTACGCTCGTGGTGCCCGACACCTGGGCCGCAATACGGCTTCCTCGTCACCCACAATGAGGCGATCTCGATTGCCGACTACTTCACCGTGAAAGAGAACGGCAAGGCCCTGTATCGCCCGACATGCCACTACGCCTATCATCCAGCCAATGATGCCGTGCTGTCATTGCACGAGATGTTCGGCAATGGCGGCAACATGCAGGAGGAGCACCACATCCTTGGCGAGGCCGAAATTGTCGATGGCATCGATGAACTTGGCGTGCTGCTCTATGGCCACGGCAAGAATGCCTACTGGTATGGTTCGCAGCTGTCGGTCGAGGAAACGCGCACAATCGCGCCCTACCAGAACGCCACCGGCATGCAGGTGACGTCAGCGGTGCTGGCCGGCATGGTCTGGGCGCTGGAGAACCCGAAGGCAGGCATCGTCGAGGCCGACGAGATGGACTACAAGCGCTGCCTTGAGGTGCAAATGCCTTATCTCGGCCCAGTCAAAGGCTACTATACCGACTGGACGCCGCTTCAGGACCGCGAAAAGCTGTTCCCGGAAGACGTCGACTATACCGATGCCTGGCAGTTCCGGAACATCCTGGTGCGCTGAAAACGGCACACCTTCGTGATACAAAAAAGCCCGCTTGACGCGGGCTTTTTCAGGTCTGGACTGAGCCTCTCAACGCAGGCTTGGGCCGTAGAAACTGTTGGCAAACGGGTTCGCGCCGGCGAAACGGTCCGGCAGGTTTTCGCGACCGATATTGCTGATGTTGCCCGTATGAAGGAATGAACCCCCGCTGTTGGCTACATCGAGATGCCGGTTGTACTGGCCGACCGGCACCACCTTGCCAGCATCAAGGAACGAGCGCCCCTCGACCTTGACGCGCAATGGTTTGCGCTGCTCACGCGCTTCGGCAGGAACTGACAAAAAAGACGCAGACGTGGCTACGGCGGCAAGGACAATAAGCAGGCGCATGATGAACTCCGGACGCTGAAACATACAGCGAAGATGGCATGGTTTGGTTAACGGATCGGGTGGCTTGTGCTCAAGCAAAAAACAGCAAGGTCGCGAAATCGGCATCAGCCACCGTTGCGGCGCAGCGCGGGCGCGCTCTGGTCAGGATCGAGCCAGCTGGTCTTGCGCCCTGCGGCCTGCAGCTTCGGCGCGAGACACTGCGGTTGGCGCTGGAGCTCCGCCTTGCTGAAGTAGCCACGCAACTGGCGATCATCGCCCGAAGCGAGCAATGTCACGCGTTCGATCAGGCATGTCAGTTGCTGCCGGTCGGCGGCGCGTTGCGCAGTGCCACAAAGCCAGCCGCGAAAGCCGAAGCTGACCCCAATCGCCACATGCCTGAAAGCAAGGCAGTTGCGTTGTGTCGTGCCATCGGAAAGCAGCATGTCGGCAGTCTCCAGCGCACCGAATTTGCTGACGACCGGCAAGGCTTGCGCGCTACGCAGGATTGACAGGCCGCCCTCGCTGGCATGGCGCGACATGTCGACGAAGAAGCTGCCCAATGTGTCCGTATCGAGCCGTTTAAGAGCAATCTGCGCGAAGGTGGCCTCCGACGAGAATGAGCCCGTCCGCAGCTGATCTTCGCGGGCCTGGGAGTTGATATCACGCCGCGCCAGAAGCCGGACTGGCTGCCCGTCAAGCTCGGTGATGGAGAGAGCGAATGTCGTGCCCCCGCGCTGTACCTCGGCCCATTCGGGGCGGCGCGTGCGCGCGATCGTGTCACTGAGCGATCCTGTCACTGAAGCGGCAATCGGCGCGTTGGCTTGCGCCCCGTTGTCCAGCAACTGCGGGATGGCACTGACGATCCAGCCTGTTCCGAGAACGCCAAAGCAGGCTGCAGCGCTGCGCCATCCAACCGCAGTGGCACCCTTGAGGCCGATGATGGCGAGCCGACCCAGAAGACTGGCCAGAACCGACGCAGGCGGCGACGGCATCTTTTTGTCCAACCAGCCAGGCATCACGCAAACTCACCTCAAAGCGTGCCGGACAAACCCGGCATGGCATCAGGATTCGAGCTTTCAGGTGACCGGCTGGTTACCATGCCAGAGCTTTCGTCCGGCACGGTGAACAGGACGTGAGCCCGGTTGGTTAACAAAAATGGTCTGACTGGATTGATCGTGTACAGCCTCAACGGGCGCAGAACGATGATCTTGCTTGATCCCGGGCTCAGGCTCAGCCAAGACTGATGCAACTGCGATGAGAGATGTACCGGTGCAATTGAGATCAGACGAGTTGCCATGTCTTTGACGTCCGCTACCGATCAGGTTGCCATTCGCGAAGCAGAGCGGCTGTCCAAGCCGGTCCGCTACCTCATCCGCATGTTTGTGTTCCTTGCGCTGGTCGCATTCGGAGCCTTCATCCTCAACAAGCCGATTGTTGCGGCGTTCATGGCCAATCCCGGCCTCAATGGCCTCATCATCGGCTGTCTTCTGGTCGGCGTGCTGGTGGCAGTGCGGGAAATCCTGAAACTGCAGATTGAAACCAGGGGCGGCAATGAATTGCAGGGTGGTGCGCCGCCAACCATGATCGGTGCCCTGCCGATCCTCGCGCCACTGCTGCCGGCACTGCCGGCATTGAAGCGGCGCGCGTTGACCGCCAGCCAGTCGGCAACCATCCTCGAATCCATTGCTCTGAGGCTTGATGAGGGCCGCGACACGCTGCGATACCTCGGCGGCTTGCTGGTTTTCCTCGGGTTGCTCGGCACATTCTGGGGCCTGCTCGAAACCGTCAGTTCCGTGGGCGCGGTCATCAACACATTGCGGACCGGCGGCGAGGCGGGCGTCCTGTTCGAAGAGCTGAAGGCTGGCTTGTCGGCACCACTGGCGGGCATG
>JBOFFB010000034.1:0-1763 GCA_051648385.1 Allobosea sp. | reverse complement strand
CAACGCCGTTTGTGGGACCGGTCGTCCGATCAGCGCAGAGGGTAATCGCGAGGAATCGCCGCCATGAAGTCGGACCAAGAATAGCAGAGCTATCACCGCAAACACGATCAGCGGCAGTGCAAAGAGCCAGCGCCGAGCGCGGGGATTTTCCGTTGCTGTGATCATCGGGAATCCGTCGCTCCGTTCGAGCGCCGGACGACGCCGTTGGCTTCGAGCGCGCGCAGTCGGGCCTTCTGGTTGCGGTAGTCGTATGCAATCCAGCCGATCAGGTTCAACACAACTGCGGCGGCTAACGCGTAGGAAATCACGATGAAGTAAGCGTAAGGGCCAAGCACCATGACGTCACCTTGCGCCGGTTTGCGAAGCGATCTGCTTGCGCAGAAAGGCATCGGTGTCGTTCGCGGGACTTTGGCGGCTGGCCTGCATCATTTGCAGGCTGCGCACTCGCCGTCGCAATATCTCATTGCGCATGGCCGCCAGGTGCAGTGTCAAGAACAGCAAGGAAAATCCCGCAGCCATGACGAGCAGGGGAATCAAAAATGCATCATCCATGGAAGGGCCGCCGGCCCGCACGACCGATGCGCCCTGATGTATCGTGTTCCACCAGTTGACCGAGAATTTGATAATCGGGATATTGATCGCGCCGACCAGCGTCAGGATCGCGGCGGCGCGGGCGGCGCGCGACGGGTCCTCCACCGCGCGCCACAGCGCGATCAGGCCGAGATACATCAGGAATAGGATCAGCACCGAGGTCAGCCGCGCATCCCATTCCCAATAGGTGCCCCACATCGGCCGGCCCCACAGCGAGCCAGTTACCAGCGCCAAGAATGTGAAGGAGGCGCCGAGAGGTGCAGCCGCCTTTGCCGCGACATCGGCCAGCGGATGCCGCCATACCAGCGTGCCCAACGAAGCCACACTCATGACGCCCCAGACGAACATGGACAGCCAAGCGTTGGGGACGTGGATGAACATAATCTTGACGGTCGCGCCCTGTTGATAATCGTCAGGCGCCAGTGCAGCGAGATAGAGTCCGGTCGTCAGCAGCAAGACGGTAGTCGTTACAAGCCATGGGAGCACACGCGTCACAATCGCAAGAAACCGTGTCGGGTTGGCGAGATTGATCAATGCCATGGCGCATGCGCCTTACTTACAGAGTTACGCATTCTCAATGGGTGCACCTATATTAAGGACTTTATTCTTTACGCAGCGGGTCGGGCCTGTCGATACGATGCTGTGCTCTCGACGCGATCTCGCTTAGCGCTGACTCGGGACGCGGCAGAGCTGAGCGATTGCGCTATAGACTAAGTCTTCCCGCCCATGAGGGATGCCCTTTGGCCGAAGCGGGGATCGACGCATCGAATCCAACTCTCCTTCAAGGCCTCTACAAGATGGAACATGTCGTCATCCGAATGCACAGGGCTTGGTGTCAGGCGTAGCCGCTCCGTTCCACGTGGCACTGTGGGATAGTTGATCGGCTGAACATAGATAGCGTGGCGGCGCAGCAGGTTTTCACTGATATCCTGACAAACAGCGGCATCACCGACCATGAATGGAATGATATGGCTGGGCGACGGCAAGGTCGGCAGACCCACCTCTGCGAGCAGTCCTTTCAAGCGGGTCACGCGATCCTGGTGCCGCGATCGGATCGTCGGAGAGTTTTTAACAATCTCGATGCTCGTTCGTGCTCCGGCCGCTATGGCGGGCGGAAGAGCTGTGGTGAAGATGAAACCTGGCGCGAAGCTTCGGAGGAAGTCGACCAGCTT
>JBOFFB010000033.1:0-4800 GCA_051648385.1 Allobosea sp. | reverse complement strand
GCGATGCTCTGGGTCGGCGGCGGCATCATCCTGCACGGCTTTGCCGAAATGGGCTGGAAAACGCCGGAGTACGGCCTGCTCGCCTTCGCCAGCCAAGTCGGCGATGCGGTCGGGGTAGCATCAGGCTTCATCGCCTGGCTCATCCATGCCTCAGGTGGGGCTCTGGTGGGTGTGGTGCTCGGATGGGTCGTGGCGGTGGGGCTGAAGATGACGGGTCTGTTGAAGCACTAAGGTGACAGCCGCCGCCGGATCTGCGACATGCCGTTCGGGCATTATCGGACAACCCTGTCCTTGCTTGAAACGGAGAGGACGACACATGGATCGCCGCACACTGATCTTGGCACTTGGCGCAAGCGTTGCCGCAACACAGGCAACATGGGCACAAACCCCCGCAGTCCAGGGCGACCCTGTCGCAATGATCCGCGCCATCATGGCCGGCTACGTGGCGGACAAAGCGACCGACGCTCCTTACACGCCGGCTGTGGCCAACCGGCTGAAGACAGCCGAACTCGGTTACGATGTCATCCTCGATGCCCAGGACTTTCAGGTGACGAAGGTACAGGTAGCGGGGCTTTCCGCTGCCGCCGACCGGGCCGAGGTTGAGGCACGGTTTGAGAACATGGGAGAGCCGCGGCAGGTGAAGTTTGACTTCCGTGTGGTCGACGGGCGCTGGATGATCGCCAATGTGCGCGATCAGAAGGGTTTTGACCTCCGGCGCACGCTGAAGCTTGCCCCGCTAACGTGAGCAGTTGACGCATTCTCCGGCTCCCGGACACTGAAAATCCGGGAGGGCAGGACTGCGGCGATTGTGATCACATGGTCACAATTCGACGGGATTTTTCGGTATTTTTGTGACAAAAATATGGCGAATGTGACAGAAATAGCGATACCTAAAGATTACGCGATCCTCGATCCTCGCCGATACTTTATACACATTCAGGTGCGGTTCATTTTTTGCATAATATTAAGTGCTTGTTGACCAACGATATTAACCGTTTAATTTATTCGAGACGTCTTTGCATGACACATTTTCTATCGACAGCTTCATTGGTTGCCCTGCTCGCGACAGGCTCAGGTCTTTTTGCACCAGCATCGGCACAGGATGTTGTCAACATCGCAAATGCAAAAGGCGCTGAGGAAAGCGTCTACTTTGCGGCAGTGCGAGACTGGAAAGTCATCGTCGGCTCTGTTGATGGCCGCCCTGCTTATTGCGCCATGACGAAAGGCGAAAGCAGCGGCGAATTGCGCTTCGGATACGATGGCGGCCAATGGCAAATGGCTGTCCCTTACAGTGCAAAGCGCGGCGAATACGCAGGCCGGATGACGCTTGACGGCTATGCCAGCGGCACCTACGGCGAGTCAGATGGCAGATGGACCTTTCTGTGGCTGAATCTGGGCGAGCGTGATGCCCTGATGAACGGCAAGCGCGTGGTTATCGAGGTTGGCAAGGCTTCCATCGACCACGACCTCAGCGGCACCTCGGCTGCCATCCGCAAGGTCGAGGAATGTGCCGGGCGCAGGCTGGTGGCTGCAAGCACGCCTGCAGGTGGCGGACAGCCCGAAGCCAAGCCGCAAGTGGCGACACCGGTTGCGAACGCGGCTCCGGGCGCGGCATCGGTGACAGCCGCCGGAACCCTTCACGAGAAGCCACTCGGAAAGATCGGGGCATGGGAAATCTCGCGGGTGACGCGCGATCCCGCGGGCAGGCAGTTTGCCTATTGCGACGCGTTCGTCATGACCGGCAGCGAGCAAGGCCTTCGATTGACGTTGCATGGCAAAGGTTCGTCCTTTGGCTTCTCTGGTCAAGGTTCCGGAGCGATCGGACAGACGGCGGCGCTTGATGTCTGGTTCAACAACGACCGGGCGTCGGCGACGTCTCTTGAGGGCAAACTCACGGCCAACGCAGGCGGGTTTGAATGGATGATGATCGAGGAAGGCAATGACCAGCCGGGCTTCATCGATGACGCACTGCCAAATTCAAGAACAGTCAGTTTCAGATATCGTCTCGATGGCAAAGCACATGTTGAAACATTTGCATTGAGGGATGCCAAAAAGGTCATTGATCGCCTGATCGCCTGCCGCGATGGCGGTTAGGGACCAGCAGTCCGCAACGCATGGCCGGTCGCGGCGCGTACACCCAAGCTCCGAACACAACTGCCATAACACATCTTCAGGTGCCACATGATGAAACCCGGAATACTTGCATCTTTTTTTGCCCTTGCGGTTGTCGTTATGACCTTGGCGGCACTGTCCGAAGCGGAGGCCCAACCGCGTGACCGTTGCCACGATTATGCAAATGAGATGATGGCTTTCGATCAGCGTGCGCGGCAGATGCAGTGCAGGAGTTGGAATAAACCTCGGTTCACCTATCAACAGCTCTATTACTCATGTTCCAGAAGCCCAGCCTCCGAAATGCAGAACAACGTCAACGTATGGGGTAGTGACCTTCAGCGCTGCCAGTTTGCGGCAAGCGGCTCTCCTGCGGCCCAGCCAGCACGCGCCGCCGCTCCGACATTGCGCTCCGGCAGCTACGTCATGAATGCGAGCAACAACAACGCAACGGTGACCCTCAATGTCCAGGGTGCAGCCTTCAGCGGACAGTCGTCCTGGCAGTGCTGCCCAGCCCCACGCATAGATCCCATTGTCGGGGGACGCATCGCCAACGGCCGCGTGACCTTCGCCCGCGATTGCAGTGGGCAGGGCCGGGTCGGCGCATGTCGTCAGAATTACACGGGCGTCATTTCTGGCAACACGGTCAGCGGAACCTGGTCCGGAACAGGCGCGCCTGCTGGCGGCGGGCGTTGGAGCATGCGTCTGCGTTGAGAAGCGCTGGTCTTCGGTCAGTTATCAACCTGTTGAAAGAAAGACAGATGAACGTCGATATTCCAAGTAAATCTGTGTCGTTTGCCATTGCGTTGGCGATATTCGGACTGGCGATTGGGGCGATGCCCAATCCAGCGTCGGCACAATCCCGCGATCGCTGCCATGACTTCGCGAACGAGATGTCGTCGATCGACCAGCGCGCCCAGCAGTTGCAATGCAAGCCGTGGACCAAGAAGCGCGTCGCTTACGACGTGAACTATAACTGGTGCCAAAGTGCCTCCCCCGCCACAGTGCAGGATGCGACCAACAGGTGGCAGAGTGAGTTCCAGCGCTGCCAGTTCCAGGCCAGCGGCGCTCCGGCCGCCCAGCCACAGCGCCCGGTCGCCCAGCCAGCGCGCCCTGCGCCACAGCCGACCCCCGCAGCGCAGAAGCTGCCGGATGGACCGGGATGTCCCGCGCCCGGATCTGTGCGATCTGTCAACACCAATCAGCGGGCGATCATTCGATTCGTGAACAGTTCGCACGAGACGCTCAGGTTCTACTGGGTGAACTTCAATGGCCAGATGGTCTTCGAGAGGGAGCTCAAGCACGGATACAGCTACGACCAGGCCACGAACATGCGGAATCTGTGGGTTGCGGCCAATGCCAGCGGAGGTTGCTTCGAGCCGTATCAGCCGGAGCGCGTCGGGGAGAACCGGATCGACTTTCGTTGATGAGAGGTTTGCCTAACCAAACATGCGTCAGTGCTGACGAGCGCGAAGACTTCAACCCATTTTAAAATCAAGGAGGAATACAGGTGAGCAAGGCATTTTCGATAAAAAGGTTCTCACTCGCCATTGGTTTCGCAGTATTGGCGCTTGCCGGGGGAGCGACGTTTTCGCCAGTTGAAGCGCAAAACCGTGATCGCTGCCACGACTACGCGAACGAGATGATGTCGCTCGACCAGCGCGCACGCCAGATGCAGTGCAAGACCTGGAACAAGTCGCGCTTCACCTATGACCAGCACTACAATTGGTGCGGAACACAATCGGCTTCCACAACCCAGAACGCGATCAATGTATCGGGTAGCGACTTCCAGCGCTGCCAGTTCGCGGCCAGCGGCAGCCCCGCCGCGCAGCCGCCGCGCCCGGCTGCCCCGACATTGCGAAGCGGCAGCTACGTCATGAATGCGAGCAACCACAACGCGACAGTGACGCTCAACGTGCAGGGTGCGGCGTTCAGCGGACAGTCGTCCTGGCAGTGCTGCCCAGCCCCACGCATAGATCCCATTGTCGGGGGACGCATCGCCAATGGCCGCGTAACCTTCGCGCGGATTTGCACAGGCCAGGGTTACCCCGGCGCATGTCGGCAGAATTACACAGGCGTCATATCCGGCAATACAGTCAGCGGAACATGGTCCGGAACGGGCGCACCTGCCGGTGGCGGGCGCTGGAGCATGCGTCTGCGCTGATCGTCACACAAACCCAACCAAGTTTCCAATCACGGAAAGGGACGACCTCGTGAGCACGTTTTTTTCAATCAAAAGAATATCCCTGGCGATGGGGCTTGCGGCATTTGCACTGGCGGCAGGGGCCAGTGTCACTCCTGCCCGGGCGCAGGCAGATCGCTGCGTCAACTACGCCAACGAGATGATCTCGATGGACCAGCGCGCGCGGCAGATGCGATGCCCGAGGTGGAATAGCAGTTCAAATTACCAAGGTCATGTCAACTGGTGCCAGGCAAGGCCACCCGGCGCAGCCCAGACAGCCCTGGCGGCGTGGGGCTCCAGGTTCCAGACCTGCCAGTTCGCGGCCAGCGGAAGCCCCGCCGCCCGCGCGCAGCTTGGCCAGCCTGCCGCCGCCCGGCCCGCACCTGGCGGCGACGCGAGCCGCCGGCCCGTCTGCACATCTTTCGGAAATGCGGCCGCAAACTGGGAGCGAAGGGCAACGTCGCAAGGCTGCAACATCCGTGCGTTGGGCTGGACCATTTGGGGGAGCC
>JBOFFB010000032.1:0-2604 GCA_051648385.1 Allobosea sp. | reverse complement strand
TTGACGCGCTCCATGTCGGTCCTGGTCAGAGCCACAAGGCCGGCAATGCCGTCGCGGCTGGTGTCCTTGTCCTCAAATGGCAAAACCAGTCCCAACACCAACTCCCAAGCTCCGCCGCGCCCCCATCGGGATGGAACGACATGTGCAGCAACGCTGCGCTGGCTGCATAATCCTGCACAAACTTGCAATGCGACCGTCCATGCGACAATTGGATGGCGGCTGCAAGAGCGTCCTTCATCAAGTCTCGCCTGTGCTCTTGCGGCAAAGAGCCGCCCGTGGAGTGTTTCGGTGATTGAAATCATGCGTACCAACGACCTTGTTGTCATCAGTGCCGTGGAAGCGTTGCTGACTTCGGCTGACCTGCATGTGCTCGTGCTTGATGGCTACATGAGCGCTCTCGAAGGCGGCATCGGAGCCTTCCAGCGCCGGATCATGGTGATCGACGACGAGGAAGCCGAAGCCCGCGCGTTGATCACCAGTGCGGGGCTCGGCGCGGAGCTCAGGACGTGACCACAGCCAGCTTGCCGGATGAGCTCTTCGGCGGGCGACTGAAGCTGAACCAACGTCAGCGCGGCCACAGGACAGGAACCGATGCAGTCTTGCTGGTTGGCGCTGCAGGGTCAGCAGAATGCGTTGCCGATCTTGGCAGCGGGGTCGGACCCGTCGGCCTTGGCCTGCTTGCGCTTGGCAGAGCACATCGTGCGGTTCTGGTAGAGCGGGACCACGAAAGTGCGGTGTTGGCGCGCGACAATCTCGTGCTCAACGGGTTCCATGATCGGGCGACCGTGGTCGAATGCGACATCACCGCCAAAGCTGCCACACTTGGCGCTGCAGGGCTGGCGCAGGCCTCGGTAGATCTGGTGGTCTGCAACCCGCCATTCAACACGCCCGGACAACACCGGGCATCACCTGATCCGGCACGCGCGGCAGCGCATGAAATGAGCCACCAAGACATGGACCTGTGGCTCAAGGCAGCGGCCCGCATCCTCACTGGCAATGGTCGCCTTGCGCTGATCCATCGTCCGCAAGCCTTGCCGTGGTTGTTGGCGATGATCGCTTCCCGCTTCGGGGCCATCGTGCTTCTACCTGTCCATCCAACCACTGACGAAGCGGCGTCACGCGTCCTGATCGGAGCACGGCTCAACAGCAAAGCGCCGGCACGCATGGTGCCGGCGCTGGTGCTGCACGAGAGCGGCGGTGCCTTTACATCCGAGGCGGCCGCCCTGCATTCAGGGGAAAAACAGCTTGCGCTATGGTGATCACATTGGCCCGAACTGATGGGCCAACTGCATCAGTTCTCAGTTGCAGACCCGGCGCCGGTCGACGACCCAGCCCCAGCCATCCCAGTAGCGCACCTTGCGCACCACACAATGAGGCTGCTGGTGGCCGAAGCCGCCACCATAGACCTGTCGGCCACGCCAGCCACCATTCCAGTGACCACCGCCATGATGGTCACCACGATTCCAGCCCTGGTTCCAGCCGTCGGGCCGAACCTGGCGATAGGGACCGCGGCGATGACCATTGTCGAAGCCGTGGCCATATCCGCCGTGCTGAAATCCGCCGCCTTGGCCGATCGACAGCGACCATGACTGGGCGCTGGCGGGGGTTGGGGCAAGAAGCGTGGCGGCGCCAAGGGCGGCCGCAGCGGCGATCCCGAGGAGAAGCTGACGCGTCATGACTGTTATCCTGTCTCTGTTCGATGGCTGAAGGGACAAGGCGTCCCCTCTCTTCACCACCATGGACAAGATCATAAGGTGCGCTGGCTGAATGCAATCCGAGGACGTTGTTCAGCCAGCGTTAACAAGCAGGGTCAGTAGTTGCAGATCCGGACGCGCTTACGGACAAGGCCTTGCCAGGTGTAAACCTTGCGGATCTTGATGTAACAGCGCGGCCCATAACCGTAGCCGCCATAATAGACCGGTGCAGCATAGACCGGACGGTAGCGCACCGGGCGGTAGTGAACCGGCCTTGCATAGTGACGGCGATGGTAGACCCGACGACCATAGTGCCCCCGGCCGTAATGCCGACGGTGGTAGCCGACCTCGTTGACCATGGCGCGGCTGCCTTCGGCCGCGAGGTCCGTCATGCGCGCCGAACCGGCAGACACCGGGGCGGCTTGCGCCATGTTGCTGATCCCCAGGCAAAGCCCGGCTGCCATAACCCAACCCAAGATACGCTTCATGCTGAAGCCTCCTCATGAAAGATGATCGCGGCAGACAATCTGCGCGATATATATGCCCCATGCGAACGTTACTTGGCTCGACATGAACACAAGCTGCATGAAACTGCTTGCTGCTGCCGATGTCATGATCCGCCCTGGTTGTGGCCATACCATTTCAATCCAGCGTGATCATTTGGCCAAACGTCGCCATGGCACCTTTGGTCGCACGCAATTGCCCCAGCATGTGATGACCGGCGCCAACCGTTGCTTGCAGGGGACGTGAAATGACGCGATGATCAAACCTTGAGCATCTCGCCTTGAAGCGAGCAGCAGAGCATTCGTGAAGAGCATCAGGTGACGTGCCATGAAGTGGGATGACTATCGCCAATCCGAAAACCTCGAGGATCGCCGAAGCGGCGGCGGCAGGGGTGGTATGCCGGGCG
>JBOFFB010000031.1:0-3617 GCA_051648385.1 Allobosea sp. | reverse complement strand
CCATTGCTTCCTGCATCATCATTGCCTCGGCCTCGGCCAGAATCGCGTCCTGCGCTTCGCCATAGACCGCCTCCCGCCCGATTTCCAGCATCACCGAGATGCCGAGCGGCGAAACCCGGTCGAGTGCCTTGTGCACGATATGTCCCTTGATGCGGGCAAGACATTGGCCGAGCCGCTGGATGTCGAGCAGGCCAGAGGCTGCATCGGCGCGGGCAGCACGCAGCAAGAGGTGATCAGGCTCATGGCGGCGCAGCACGTCGTAGACGAGGTCTGTCGACATGGTGACCTGGCGGCCGGATTTTTCCTGGCCGGGGAAGCGCCGCTCGATCAGCCCGGCGATCACGGCGCAATAGCGGAATGTGCGCTTCATCAGCATCGATTCCTGCAGCCATTCCTCCAGATCGTCGCCCAGCATGTCCTGATCGAACAGTGCATCGACCGACAACAGCCCACCGGAAATCGCCGCAGACAAGTCCGACAGCCCCCAGACCGACAGCCCATAGTCATTGCAGACGAACCCGAGCGGCCTCATGTGCAGGCGCTCCAGCCGCCTTGTCAGCAGCATGCCAAGCGTTTGATGGGCGAGCCGTCCCTCGAACGGAAAAGCAATGATGTAGTGCTTGCCGCCACGCGGAAAGGTCTCGACCAGCATCTCGCTTCGCTTGGGGATGACCGACTTGCGGGCCTGGAATTCAAGCAGATCGCTGACCTGCTTCGGCAGTTTTGGCCACTCCGTAGGGTCCGCCAGCATGCGCCTGACGCGCTCTGCCAGAAAGGTCGAGAGCGGGAACTTGCCACCCGCATAGGACGGAATTTTCGGGTCGGTGCCCGCAGGGGTGCGCGAGGCCACCACTTCGTTGCCGGAAATGCCCTCGAAGCGCAGCACCTCGCCGCCGAAGATGAAGGTATCGCCCGCCAGCATGGTTTCGGCGAAATACTCCTCGATTTCGCCGAGTACCCTGCCGCCGAACGCCGGAACCTTCGCGCCAGATGCGGAGGCGCGCGCCCGCCCGAGCCGGACCTTGAGCATGGGCGACTCGACGATGGTGCCGACATTCATGCGGTATTGTTGCGCGACGCGTGCGTCACTCACGCGCCAAAGCCCATCCTTGCCGAGCCTGATTTTGGCGAAACGCTCATAGGATTTGAGGGCATAGCCACCGGTCGCGACGAAGTTCAGCGCCGCATCGAAGGCCTCGCGCGTGAGCGCGGCATAGGGCGAGGCGCTGGTCACCTCGGCGAAGGCATCATCGCCGCTGATCGGCCCGGCACAGGTGAGCCCCAGCAGATGCTGGGCCAGCACGTCAAGCGCACCGGGCTTGGCATCCGGCGTGTCCTGCGCAGCCTCCACTACGGCTTCGAGTGCGGCGTGGCATTCCATGATCTCGAAGCGGTTGGACGGCACGAGATAAGCCTTGGACGGTTCATCCATGCGGTGGTTGGCACGGCCAACGCGCTGGATCAGCCGGGATGCGCCCTTTGGCGCACCGATGTTGATGACGAGATCGACATCGCCCCAGTCGATGCCGAGATCGAGCGTCGCAGTGCAGACGACCGCCTTCAGTTTGCCCGCGTTCATGGCCGCCTCCACCTTGCGGCGCTGGCCGACATCGAGCGAGCCGTGATGCAGCGCTATGGCGAGATTGTCGTCGTTGACGCGCCAGAGTTCCTGAAACATGAACTCGGCCTGCATCCGCGTGTTGACGAAGACCAGTGTGGTATGGTGCGCCTTGATGGCGGCGTAGACCTCGCCCATGGCGTGGCGCGAGGTGTGGCCTGCCAGCGGCAGGACGGCGTTGGATTGCAGGATGCTGAGGTTCGCCTGGGCCCCGCCCTCGACCGTGACAAGATCGGACATGACGCCCGCCGGATCGCCGCTGGCGAGATAGCGCCTGAGGTCATCGGGCAGGCGCACGGTTGCGGACAGGCCGACCGCAGTGGCGTGCGGCGCAAGCTTGCGCACCCGCGCCAGCCCGAGCGACAGCAGGTCGCCGCGCTTGGAGGTGACCAGCGAGTGGATTTCATCGAGCACGATGCGCTTCAGGCCGCCGAACAGGGCCGTTGCGTCCTTGTGGGCGATCATCAACGCAAGTTGCTCGGGCGTCGTCAGCAGGATGTCCGGCGGGCGCTCGAACTGGCGTACACGCTTGGCGGCCGAGGTGTCACCGGTCCGGGTCTCCAGCCGGATGTTGAGGCCCATCTCGGCAGAGGGACGCTCAAGATTGCGCGCGATGTCGACTGCCAGCGCCTTCAGCGGCGAGATGTAGAGCGTGTGCAGGGCTGGCTTGCGATCAGGCTCTCCAGCTGCGATCTCGATCAGGCTCGGCAGGAAACCGGCAAGCGTCTTGCCGGCACCCGTTGGGGCGATCAGCAGCGTCGAGCGGCCTGCCCGCGCCTGTGCGATCAGCTCAAGCTGATGGGCGCGGGGCGACCAGCCGCGCGAGGCAAACCAGTTGGCAAAGGCTGGCGGCAGGATGGCAGCTTTTGCATTCATCAGTTGGGCGTCAGCACCATGACATAGCCCGGTACATCGAAACCGCGATCCTGCCGGGTCGAAGCGCTGCCGAAATGCGCGATGGCGAGGCTGGAATCATCGGCGACCGTGCGTAGATAGTCTTCACTGTGAGAGAAGCGCGAGTCGACGCCAAGTGTGAAGCCTTGGCCCGTATGGCCTTGCGCGGTGAAGGCGAACAGGCCACCGGGTTTCAGCACGCGCGCTGCCTCACGGAACAGCGGGAACAGATCGCCGAGGTATACCACAACGTCCGCAGCGACAATGAGATCGGCGCTTTCGGCGGCACGACGGTCAAGCTCGTCGACCACTTCGCCGGTGTTCAACGCGGCATAGAGGCCCGTGCGGGCCGCCACCGCGATCATCTTGGGCGACAGGTCCACGCCTTCGATCCGGCGGGCGCGATTGCCCAGCTCGCGCGCCATAAGTCCAGTGCCACAACCCAGATCGATGGCGAGCCGGAATTCCGGCTGGCGCCTCAGGGTCTCGCAGGCGGCGATGACGGCTTTCATCACGATCGCTGGCCCGCGATAGGCCAGCACACCCGTGAGGTGCGCATCGAAACCCTCAGCGTAGTTGTCGAACAGCGCGCGCACGTAACCTTCGCTGATCGCGTCGTCAGCAGTGCCGACGCCAAGCCGCGACAAGTCGATGCGCGCGCCAAGCTCATCAGCAGGGTCCAGCTTCAGCGCCTCGCTGAGTGCCGCCACAGCCTCTTCCTTGCGGCCAATCGCCGCTTGCGCACGGCCCAGCAGCACATGGGCGGGCGCGAAACCGGGGGTCAGCTCAAGCGTCTGCCCGGCCAGATCGACAGCGACTTGCCAGTCCGCCTCGACGAATGCCGCTGTGGCGTAGGCATAGCGCCGGTCGGCGATGGCATCACCGGTCGAGCGATGGACGGGTTTCAGGGCCATGATGCCGCTTCTTTCGGAACAGAAAGGCTCTATCTACGGTTCGAGGATACACGATTCATGCGCCCATACGAACTTCTCACCCCGACATCGTCAGGGCTATATTGCCCCATGGCAGATATTTACATCGATCCGGTTCGGCCTGTGGCGCGGGCCTTGATCACCCATGGCCATGCCGACCATGCGCGGGCGGG
>JBOFFB010000030.1:0-3169 GCA_051648385.1 Allobosea sp. | reverse complement strand
ACCAGATCCTGGAGCTCTATCTCAATCGTGTCTACTTCGGTGCGGGTGCCTACGGTGTGGAAGCCGCTGCGCAACGCTATTTCAGCAAGTCTGCCCGCGCCGTCAACGTGGCCGAAGCTGCGATGCTCGCCGGACTGGTCCAGGCCCCGTCGCGCCTTGCGCCAAACCGCAACCCTGAGGCCGCAGAGCGCCGGGCGCAGATGGTCATCGCCGCCATGGTTGACCAGAGTTTCATCACCGAAGGCTCGGCCAAGACCGCGCTGGTCCAGCCTGCCGAGGCAGTCGAGCGCGAAGGGGCCAACACAATCGCTTATTCCGCCGATTACGTGATGGACGTGCTCGATGACTTCATCGGCACTGTCGACGGTGACATCACTGTCTTGACCTCCATCGATCCGCGCATCCAGACGGCAGCCGAGGCTGCTCTCACCGAGGCTCTGGCGCGCGAAGGCGTGAAACAGGGTGTCAGCCAGGGTGCCATGGTGGCGATGGCACCGGATGGTGCGCTGCAGGCGCTGGTCGGCGGGCGTAGTTATGCGCGCAGCCAGTTCAACCGCGCGACCGCCGCACGCCGCCAACCGGGCTCGTCGTTCAAGCCGTTCGTCTATCTCGCCGCAGTCGAGGCTGGCCTGTCGCCGGATACCATCCGGGATGACAGCGCGGTCAACATCAAGGGCTGGTCGCCGGAGAACTATTCGCGCGACTATCGCGGTCCGGTCTCGTTGCAGACGGCGCTGTCGCTCTCGCTCAACACTGTCGCCGTGAAGCTGGCACAGGAGGTGGCGCCGCGCACGGTTGTTCGTGTCGCCCAGCGGCTTGGCATCGCCTCGCCGTTGCAGGCCAATGCTTCATTGGCACTAGGCACCTCGGAGGTCACACCGCTCGAAATCACCGCCGCCTATGCAGCCTTCGCCAATGGTGGGCAAGGCGTGACGCCGTACATCATCCGCGAGGTGCGCGGTGCCAATGGCAAGGTCATCTACAAGCGAGAAGGCTCCGGCGTCGGCCGTGTCGTCGAGCGCAACAAACTGGCGATGATGAATGGCATGATGCGCGAGACACTGCTGACCGGCACGGGCCGCAAGGCCGACGTGCCTGGCTGGGAGGCCGCCGGCAAGACGGGCACCACGCAGGATTTCCGCGACGCCTGGTTCGTTGGCTACACCAGCCGCCTCGTTGCGTCGGTCTGGCTTGGCAATGATGACAACAGCCCGATGAAGCGCGTCTCCGGCGGCGGCCTGCCATCGGATATCTGGGGCCGCTTCATGCGCAGCGCCTTGGGTGGCTCGCAGCCACAGCCACTTCCGGGTGGCCTTTGGCGCATCTCGCCTGATATCTCGCAAGGCGCGCCGGTGGCCAGCGCAGGTCCTCCTTCAGTTGGCCCGCGCCCCATGCCGCCAGCTCCGATTGGGGCAAACAACAACGACCGCGTCGACATGTACCCGCAGCGCGAGCGTGGCCTGCTGGAGCGTCTGTTCGGGGGGTAAAATCCTACACCTTTGCTGCGCGCACGCCGCGTGTCAGTTGGAACAGCACCAGCGCCGTGACCCCGATGACGGTGATGACGATTGGCAGCGGCAAAGCTGAGCCCGTCAGCACCCGACCAATCAGCAGCCCCACGAAGGCGGCAAACAGCATCTGGCAAAGCCCCAGAAACGACGAGGCAGCCCCGGCGCGCTCGGGAAACGGCATCATGGCTGCAGCTTGACCTTGTGGCATGGTCAGCCCCACGCCCATCGCATAAAGACCCATCGGGATGGTGATTTCGAGTGACGAGCCGGTGCCGATCAAGGTCAGCAGCAGCATGATAGCGCCACCACCTGCAAGGCACATCACACCAAGCCTGATCACGCCGTCGAGGCCCAGCTTTTTCACAAAACGCTGCGCGATGATGGTGCCGCTGATGAAGCCCAGTACGCCAAGGGCGAAAGACAGCCCGAACTGTACGGGCGTCAGGCCATAGACATTCATCAGGATGAAGGACGAGCCTGAAATGAAGGCGAACAGCCCGCCATAGGCCAGACTGACCAGTGCGACATAGGCGCGGTAGGCCCGGTTCTGCAGCAGGATGCCGAAGCCCTTGAAGATCGCAACAATCGACATCGGCTCGTCAAGCTTCTTGCGCAGTGTTTCGGGCAGCGCGACGCTGATCCACAAAGCCAACGCCGAAGCGAAGACCAACGAGGCGATGAAAGTCGAGCGCCAGCCGAAGGCATCGTGCAGGAAGCCGCCCAGCACCGGTGCGACCGCTGGCACCACGCCCATGATCATGCCCATGCGGGCCAGTTCCTGTCCGGCGCGCGGGCCTTCATACAGGTCGCGCACCATGGCACGGCCAAGCACGATAGGGCCTGAAGCGCCGAGCGCCTGCAGGAAGCGCGCACCGATCAGCATGTCGATGGACACGGCGAAGGCGCAGGCCAATGTTGCCATAGCGAACAGGCCAAGCCCGAACATCAGGACAGGCTTGCGCCCGATCCGGTCCGACAAGGGTCCATAAACAATCTGCCCTGCAGCAAAACCGAACAGGAAGGCCGACAGCGTCGCCTGTGCGCCCGCGGTCGTCGAGCCGAAAACGCGCGCGATGTCCGGAACCGAAGGCAGATAAAAATCGGTGGCGAGTGGCCCGAGCGCCGTCAGCATGGCAAGCGTGGCTGTCATCGCCAAGGTATCAGGACGGAGCTTTGTCATCGCTCACTTCAATCAGGTTGGTGGGAAAAAGAAAATGGCCGGGCTTTTGGCCCGGCCATGTGTCTGGTTCAGATGAAATCGATCCGCAGCGCTTGATCATCCCGCATTGAGATGGAACCCATCTCAATCCGGAAAGATGATCGATCATAATAAGATAGAGCATTGCGTACTCACAAAACCGGTACCCACTTTTGTGCGCAATGCTCTAAGATCAATCGCGGCGTGGGCGGCGTTCGCGGCCACCACGGTCACCACCTTCGCGGCGCGGGCGCTCTGTGCGCTCGGGCTGCTCTTCTTCCGGGCCTTCGCCACGTTCGGCACGCTCGGCATCACGCTGTGCTTTCAGCTTCTCGGTGATGTCCTCGCCGGTAGCCTGATCGACCACCTTCATGGACAGGCGGATCTTGCCGCGCTCGTCGAAGCCAAGCAGCTTGACCTTGACCTTGTCGCCTTCCTTGACCACGTCGTTGACCTTGGC
>JBOFFB010000029.1:0-2900 GCA_051648385.1 Allobosea sp. | reverse complement strand
GCTGGCGGCGAAAAGCGCGAAATTCATCCAGTCCTTCAGCCGCATCGGGCTGGTGCCTGATTGCGGCGGCACATGGATGCTGCCACGACTGGTCGGCGAAGCGCGCGCCAAGGCGCTGACGATGCTGGGGCTGCCCATCAGTGCCGAAGAGGCAGAGCGCATCGGCATGATCCACCGCGCGGTGGATGATGCGTTGTTGATGGACGAGGCGATGACGCTGGCGCAGCAGCTTGCCGCAGCCCCGACGCGCGGGCTGGCCGAAATCAAGCGGCTGATCCAGGCAGCCCCAGATTCTACGCTCGCTGCCCAACTCAATGCCGAACGCGATGCGCAACGGGGATTGGGGCGCTCGGATGACTATGCCGAGGGCGTGCGCGCCTTCACCGAAAAGCGGGAGGCCCGGTTCACGGGCACATGAGCATGAGCACGCAAACCATGACCCCACAGCAGATGGCCGAAGCCTGCGCCAAGGTGATGTGGGATGGCGACAACGCCTCCAACGGCCTTGGCATGAAGCTTGTCTCGGTTGCGCCGGGGCAATCTATTGTCTCCATGCAGATCACCGCTGCGATGGTGAACGGGCACGGCACCTGCCATGGCGGTTATATCTTCACGCTGGCAGATTCAGCCTTTGCCTTTGCTTGCAACAGTTACAACCAGCGCACGGTGGCGCAGCATTGTTCGATCACGTTCCTTGCGCCCGGCAAGCTCGGCGACATGCTGACGGCGCATGCCAGCGAGCTTTCGCGCACGGGCCGCAGCGGCATCTATGACATCATGATCGACAATCAGGATGGTGTGACAATCGCCATCTTTCGCGGTCATTGCCGCACCATCAAGGGCGAGATCTTGCCGGGTGCCACGATGTCTGCCGCATCGGTTGCGGGCTGAGGGCGGGCCATGTTCTCGATCTCCACCTACAAGCCGCTGACCGACGCCATCGAGACCGCCTCGCGCGACGAGATCGCGGCGCTTCAGCTCGAGCGCCTCAAGTGGTCGCTTGCCCACGCCTACGACAACGTGCCAGCCTATCGCGCGAAATTCGACGCGGCAGGCGTGCATCCCAACGACCTCAAGACCCTTGCCGACCTTGCGAAGTTCCCGTTCACCGCCAAGGCCGACTTGCGCGACAATTACCCGTTCGGCATGCTGGCGGTGCCGCGTGACAGGGTCTCACGCATCCATGCCTCGTCGGGCACAACCGGCAAGCCGACCGTGGTTGGCTATACGGCCGCTGATATCCAGATGTGGGCCGACGTGATGGCCCGTTCGATGCGGGCGGCGGGGGCGCGGCCCGGCATGATGGTGCATCTCGCCTATGGCTACGGGCTGTTCACCGGCGGACTTGGCGCGCACTACGGCGCGGAAAAGCTGGGCTGCACGGTGGTGCCGATCTCGGGCGGCATGACAGAGCGCCAGGTGCAGCTGATCACGGATTTCCAGCCCGACATCATCATGGTGACGCCGAGCTACATGCTGGCCATTCTTGATGAGTTTCGCAAAGCGGGCCTTGATCCACGCGCCTCTTCGCTGAAACTCGGGATTTTTGGGGCGGAGCCGTGGACCAACGCCATGCGCGGCGAGATCGAGCAGTCCTTCGACATGCACGCCGTCGACATCTATGGCCTGTCGGAGGTGATCGGGCCGGGTGTCGCCAACGAGTGCGTCGAGACCAAGGACGGCCTGCACATCTGGGAGGACCATTTTTACCCCGAGATCATCGACCCGGAGACAGGCGAGGTGCTTCCGGATGGCGAGAAAGGCGAACTCGTCTTCACCTCGCTGACCAAGGAAGCGATGCCGATCATCCGCTATCGCACCCGCGATCTGACACGGCTTCTGCCCGGCACCGCCCGCACCATGCGGCGCATGGAGAAGGTCACGGGCCGCTCGGACGACATGATGATCGTGCGCGGGGTCAATGTCTTCCCCACCCAGATCGAGGAGATGCTGCTCCAGCTCGAAGCACTCTCGGCGCACTATCAGATCGTGCTGAGCCGCGAAGGCCGCATGGACGAGATGGAGGTCATCGTCGAAGCGCGCCAGGGGGCGAAAGATGCAGCCAATGCAGCGGCCAAGGTGCTGGCCAACCGTATCAAGGACAAGATCGGCATTTCCGCCAAGGTCAGCATGCTGGCGCCCGGCGGCATCGAGCGTTCCGCCGGCAAGGCCCGCCGTATCATCGACAACCGGCCCAAGAGCTGATGAGGACCTGACGCGCATGGCCCGCCCAATCGCCGCCGACCACGACGACAAGCGCCGCGCCATCCTGAAGGCAGCGGCAAGCCTGTTTGCCAGCCTCGGCTTCGACCGCGCCTCGATGGCCGAGATCGCGGCGGGCTGCGGTGTGTCAAAGGCGCTGCTCTATCACTACTACGCCAACAAGGATCAGCTCCTGTTCGACATCATCCGCTCGCATCTCGATGATCTGGTGGCGGCGGTCGAGGGCATCGATGCCGCCTTGCCCGCGCGCGAGCGACTTGCCGGGATGGTCGGCGGCCTGCTGGAAGCCTATCGCCACGCTGACGAGGAGCACCAGATCCAGATCAGCGACATGAAGCGCCTGCCCGCTGCCATCAAGGCCGAACTGATCGTGCGGGAGCGGATACTGGTGCGGCATTTCTCGGGTGCCATCGCTGCCGCACACCCGACATTGGCAGGGCGCAAGGAGCTGCTCACACCGCTGACAATGAACCTGTTCGGCATGATGAACTGGAAGTTCATGTGGTTCCGCGAGAATGGCCCTGTCAGCCACGAAGCCTTCGCCGGGCTGGTGATGACCATGATCGAGGCCGGGGCGGAGGCGGTTGCGAACACCCTCAGCCGGAACAGCGCAGCATGAGCTTTGCGGCCGGCGTGGCACCAAGGTCGATGTCGCGGAAAGCGGCCGCACCATCTGC
>JBOFFB010000028.1:0-2262 GCA_051648385.1 Allobosea sp. | reverse complement strand
TTGCGCCCAGGCGCTGATGACGCTGCCCGTGAGGGCGATGCCTGCGGCGAGCGCAAAGGCCGCAGCGAGTAGGGTTGTCTGGCGGACGGTGCCGCAGTCTTGCAAAGGTGTGATGGCTGATTTGCGGATCATGATCTTGTCTCCTGTTGCAACAGATAAGCGCCAGTTGCGCAATTGGATGCGCCGATGGTGAAATAGTTTGGCGCCTCGTCACGATGCAATCTTTGACTGGACCACAAACCCGGTTAGCTGGCATGACGAACAAGGTCACATCAGCCAATGCCGAGAGGATATGCATGCGCTGCCCCTATTGCGGATCGCTCGACACACAGGTGAAGGATTCTCGGCCTTCGGATGATCATTCGTCCATCAGGCGCCGCCGCGTCTGCAATGACTGTGGCGGGCGGTTCACCACCTTCGAGCGGGTGCAGTTGCGTGAACTGATGGTGGTCAAGCGCTCCGGCAAGCGCTCGCCGTTCGACAGGGACAAGCTGCAGCGCTCGGTGGAGATCGCGCTGCGCAAGCGCCCGGTGGAGCCAGAACGCATCGAGCGCATGGTCAGCGGCATCGTGCGCCAACTCGAAAGCTCGGGCGACAATGACATTGCCTCTGCCACCATCGGTGCCCTGATCATGGCCGGGCTGAAGAACCTTGATGGCGTTGCCTATGTGCGCTTCGCGTCGGTCTACAAGGATTTCCGCGAGGCCAAGGATTTCGAGGAAATACTCGGAGAAATTTCGACCGATGCAGCGGATGGTCACGCTGACCAGAAACTGGTCGACGATTGATCCGCCAGATGCCGCATGACCCAGCCGTCGACCGCCGCTTCATGACGCTGGCGCTGAGCCTGAGCCGGCGTGGGCTCGGGCAAACGTGGCCCAACCCGTCGGTCGGCGCTGTGCTGGTGCGCGAAATGGGCGGCGAAGCGGTCATTGTCGGACGAGGGCTCACGCAGGCTGGCGGAAGACCGCACGGCGAGGCCATGGCGCTGGCGCAAGCGGGCGATGCGGCAGCAGGCGCGACGCTCTATGTGGCGCTGGAGCCTTGCTCATACTCATCGTTGCGCGGCGGCGTTCCTTGTGTCGAGCGCACGCTGAAGGCCGGCGTGCGCCGCGTTGTCTCGGCCATCGAAGACCCGAACCCGCGCATCGCCGGGCTGGGGCATGCGCTCCTGCGCACAGCAGGCATCAAGGTCGATGTCGGCGTGCTGTCGAATGAGGCCGCGCGGCTGCATCGCGGGCACTTCCGGCGCGTGCGCGAAGACCTTCCGACCGTGACCTTCAAGATCGCGCGCACGGCGGATGGCTATGCGGGCGGGCCGAACCGTGCCCAGGTCGCGATCTCCTGCGCCGAGGCCACGGCCTGGGTGCATCTGCAGCGCACGCATTTCGATGCGATCATGCTTGGCGTCGGGACGGTGCTGGCCGATGACCCGATGCTCAATGTGCGCCTGCCGGGACTGGCCGCACGCTCGCCGATCCGGGTGGTGCTCGACACGCGGCTGAGGA
Organism: Allobosea sp.; assembly: GCA_051648385.1. Lineage (GTDB taxonomy): Bacteria > Pseudomonadota > Alphaproteobacteria > Rhizobiales > Beijerinckiaceae > Allobosea. The sequence goes on along the minus strand of JBOFFB010000028.1, from coordinate 754 downwards.
TGCACACAGGGCTCAAGCTGGTGGCGACATGCCGTGATATCCCGACCTGGGTGATCGCCGCTGAGGACGCGCCGGTCGGACCTGAACAGGCGCTGGTCGCTGCTGGGGTCGAGGTCATGCGTGTCGCGCGGGCCGCAGATGGGCATCTGGATTTGCGTGAGGCACTGCAACTTCTGGCGACGCGCGGCATAACGCGCGTCTTCTCGGAAGGCGGGCCGACAGTTGGCGAGCAACTGGTGTTGCAAAGTCTTGCCGACGAAGTGATTGTCTCGACATCGCCGAACATGCTTGGTGTGATGGGCGTCACAGCTGTCCGCCCGGGGCTTGCGATGCGTCTGGCGGCTGGCAAGCATTTCCGGCTTGTGCGCGAGCGGATGATCGGCCACGACCTGTTCCAGTTTCATGAGAGGATCGTCTGATGTTCACAGGCATCGTCACGGCCATCGGCACTGTCACGGAGGCCACGCAAGCAGGGCCGTCGCTGAAACGGCTCGCCATAGCCTCGCCGTTCGACGCCAGCGGCATCGATATCGGCGCGTCCATCGCCTGCTCGGGTGTTTGCCTGACCGTCACGGCGCTTGAGCCGCGCGGTGACGGCCAACCCGGTTGTATCTTCCGGGTCGAGGCGGCGGCAGAAACACTGGCGAAGACGCTGGTCGGCCAGTGGCAGTCGGGCAGCGAGATCAACCTCGAACGCTCGCTCAAGGTCGGTGACGAGCTTGGCGGGCATCTGGTCACCGGCCATGTCGATGGC
>JBOFFB010000027.1:0-11772 GCA_051648385.1 Allobosea sp. | reverse complement strand
GTTGAACCCCGCTTGAGCAGGTGCGTGAACACGAATATCGACTGTTTAATTAGCCTAGCATGAATTTGGCCGGATTTCAAAGCATAAGCGTTTCGTTAACCGTAAACCGGCCTTGTTTGGTTAACGGTTTGTTGTCCGCACACGTGTTCCCCACATGTCCGGAGCGCGCACAAGATTAGTCACCTTCCCCCGGCTCCGCCGAGAAATAGGCTTCGAGCTTTCCCGGTTTACCATCGAATGATTTTGCGTCAGATGGCGCATCTTTCTTCTGCGTGATGTTCGGCCACGTCTTCGAATAGTCGCCATTCAGCTTGAGCCACTGCTCGAGGCCGGGCTCGGTGTCCGGCTTGATGGCCTCTGCCGGACACTCGGGTTCGCAAACCCCGCAGTCGATGCACTCATCCGGATGGATGACGAGCATGTTTTCACCTTCGTAGAAGCAGTCAACCGGACAGACTTCGACACAGTCCATGAACTTGCACTTGATGCAGTTTTCCGTGACGACATAAGTCATTCTGTATCCCCGACTGGCCGTTCCGGCGATTGCCCGTCCGGCCCTTTGCATCGAATCTAAACATGCGAAGCCGCAAGTCTCAACGGCACCCGCATCGCAGTCACCACTAACCCGCGTGGATTATGGCTTCAAGCAGGGTGTAACCCTTAAGGCGAAGCTATTGTTTCATACAATTGCGCAACACTCGATGCGTCGCCGCGCCGCGTGCCAAGCCCCGTCACCTTCACAACCACGGTTGCATGCGGAACTGCGATGGTGAGCACGTCGCCGAGTTTGATGGCGTGCGCCGCCGATGTGACGCGCCGCCCATCAAGGCGTACTCTGCCCGCCTCGGCAAGTTCCTGCGAGGCACCTCGGGTCCGGGCAAATCGGGCGAACCAAAGCCACTTGTCGAGACGCTGGCGGTCTTCGCGCATGGAGACAGCCGCCCTCAACCCTTGCGCTGGCCTTCCAGCTGCGCCTTCAGGGCGGCCAGTTTGGCAAACGGCGAATCCGGGTCCGGTCCACGGTCGCTGCGTGGTGGTGTCTGCATATCGGCGCGCGACAACCGCTCGGGGCGACCACGACCTTCGCCGCGACCTTCTCCTCGACCTTCGCCCCGACCTTCATTGCGGCCACCACCCTTGCCTTCGCCGCGTTCCGGCCGAGGCCCACGCTGGTCACGGCCAGCATCACCCTCTCTTGGCTTGAAACTGCGTTCGGGGCGCGGGCCCTGCCCTTCAGGTCTCCGCTCGCCGACGGAGCCCGGCTCTTGCGGTTTGCGGTCAGGACGATAGCGATTCTGGCGGGCAGCTTCGGGTTGGGTACCCACCACGGCAACCTCCCCAGGTGGTGGTGCCTCCGGCGCCGTATAGACAATGCGGCCAGGGCGTGGTGCGTTGGCCTCCGCTCCCGGCTTGCCACCACCAGCCCCGCGCCGACCACGGCCACGAGCGTCAGCACGACCATCTCCGCGAGGCTCACCGCGAGGCTCACCGCGTCCTGCACCCCTGCGCTGACCCTGGTTCTGGCCCTGATGGCGGCGCTGCGGACGCCAGACCTCGATTTCGGCGACAGGCTCCGGCACAAGTTCCGGCATCGGAAGTTCCGGCATCGGAAGCTCGGGCATGGCCTCGGCAACCCCATCCGCTTCAGGCTCAGCAACCGGGTCGGCAACATCGGGTTCCACAACAACGGGTTCCGCGACAACGGGTTCCGCGACATCCTGCACCGCCATCGCTGGCTCCGCCTCGATTGCGGTTTCAGCAATGATACCCTCGATTGCCGCAGCCTCTGCAGAAGCCTCGGCAACGGGTTCATCGGTCACAGGCTCAACCGACACGGCTTCAGGCACATCGACCACCGGCTTCAGCGGCTCCGTCGGCGCAGCCTTGAGCAACGGCACCGTGATGGCCGGGCCGGGACGCGTGGTGACGCTGTAGCCAAGCGCTTTCAGAACATTGGCGAAATCGGGGCCGGACGCACCAACGAGTGAGGTCATGGCTCCCGAAATCACAAAACCGTCAGCATCAGCTGCCCCGGCAGGGGGCTCGCCCACAGTCAGGCCGGGGCGATAGGCGATCGCAGGGCGGATAAGGTCAGCCAGTCGTTCGAGGATATCGACCCGCAGGGCACGCTCGCCCGCCACATGAAAACCGGCGGAACGGTAAAGGTCGCGCGCCACATCCTTGTTGGCCGGGATCGACGTGCGACCCGAGAGGGCCAACTGCGCGATCTCGTCACGGCCCGGTTGGTCCAGACCGCCATGTTTCAACGCCCAGAGCTGGGAGGCGAGCGAGCGCGGTGCAGGCTTCAGCAAAAGCGGCAGATAAAGATGATAGGCCCCAAAGCGGATGCCATACTTGCGCAAGGCCGAGCGGGCGTCCTGTTCAAGCGACTTGACTTCGCTGGCAACCTTGGCGCGGTCGAGCACTCCAAGAGCCTCGGCAAGCTGGAAGGCTATACCCCGCGCGATGCCGGTCAGGTCAGGCGCATCTTCCAGTACGACAAGCGCACCAAGATGACGGGTGAGATGGGCCTTGAGCCAGAGCGCGAGTCGCTGCTCGACCTGTTCGCGCGCCGGGGCCGAGAGTGTGTCATCGGCAAGGACGCGGATGCGGGGTACGAGTATCGTCTCGCCAGACACCAACTTGCCGACTGGCTCGCCGGTCCAGCGGATGACCCCGTCATTGGCCAGCACGATGGTCTCGTCGCCGGCCAGCGAAAGCCGCGCAGCGCGAGCCTCAAATTCGCTGACCAGCGCGATCTGCGCCGCTGCATTGAGCGCCTTGGCTTCTGGGCCAGACGCGTTCGCGTCTGCCACAAAGCAAAAACCGGTCAAGCTTCCCACATGCTGTCCTTCGACAGTGACATCACCGGTGGCGGTGATTTGTGCCTCGAGCATCGTATTCTCCCGCAAGCGGCGCATCAGCACGGAGGTGCGGCGATCCACGAAGCGGGCCGCCAGACGCTCGTGCAGCGCGTCGGATAACTTGTCCTCTACCTGACGCGTCAGCCCCTGCCAATGCTCTGGATGCGGCAACCAGTCAGGTCTGTTGGCAACGAAGGTCCAGGTCCGGATCTGGGCAATGCGATTGGACAACGTGTCGATGTCGCCATCAGTGCGGTCCAGCACTGCAATCTGGCGCTTGAACCATGCGGCAGGCACCACGCCCTTCTCCATCAGGAAGCGGTAGATCGTGGCCACCAGCTCGGCGTGGATGTGCGGCGAGACCTTGCGATAGTCCGGCACCTGACATGAATCCCACAGCCGCTCGACGGCCTCCCGGCCATTTGCGAAAAGCCTGAGCTCAGGATCTGCCGAGACGATGTCGAGCGCGATCTCGTCATCGGCAGCGGGTGCCTTGACGAGGCCCGGCTCGTTTGGCTGGACGCTCAATGAAGCTTTCAGTGCGCTCAGAGACCGGAAATCAAGATCAGGGTTGCGCCATTGCAATTGCCTGACGGCATCGAACTGGTGGTTTTCGATGGCCTCGACGAGTTCCACCTCAAAGCCCGGGCAACGTCCGGTCGTGCCGAAATAGCCATCGCGCATGTTGCGACCGGCACGGCCCGCGATCTGGCCGAATTCGGCTGGGTAGAGGCGGCGAAAGCGCTGGCCATCGAACTTGCGGTCCGAGGCGAAAGCAATCTGCTCGACATCGAGGTTGAGCCCCATGCCAATGGCATCCGTCGCAACCAGATAGTCGACATCGCCATTCTGAAACAGATCGACCTGGGCGTTGCGCGTGCGTGGGCTGAGCGAGCCCATCACCACGGCCGCCCCGCCCTTCTGACGACGGATAAGTTCAGCCACTGCGTAGACCTCGTCAGCCGAGAACGCGACGATTGCCGCGCGCGGCGGCAGCCTTGTCAGCTTCTTCTCGCCAGAAAACATCAGGTTCGACAGGCGTGGCCGTGTCACCACATTGACACCGGGCAGCAATCGCTCGATCAGCGGCCGCATCGTGCCAGCCCCGATCAGCAGGGTTTCAGACCGACCGCGCTGGTTGAGAAGCCGGTCGGTAAAAACATGGCCCCGGTCAAGATCAGCTGCGAGCTGGATCTCGTCGACCGCGACAAAATCAACCGACACATCGCGCGGCATGGCCTCGACTGTCGAGACCCAGAAACGCGGACGGTCTGGCTTGATTTTTTCCTCGCCGGTAACGAGCGCGACCGCATTGACCCCGACCCTTGCAACCAGCTTGGCGTAGACCTCGCGTGCGAGGAGCCGCAGCGGCAGTCCGATCATGCCGGTCGGGTGCGCCACCATGCGTTCAAGCGCATAGTGTGTTTTGCCGGTATTTGTCGGTCCAAGCACGGCGGTTACGCCACGGGTACGCACAGAAGGGGGCAGAGACCGCATCGACATGGCGACTGCCACTCACCACGCCAGCACAGGCCGCGCAACCGGTTTGGGTGGTGATATCCACCACCAGTATGCGACACAATAGGCTGGAGCTCGGAACAGCTGAGGAACGAACCCGGCCCGAATCAGTGACTCATACCGGAATCAGGTTTTGTTCTGCGCGACGGCACATTCGCGATTCGGCAATCAGTTGACTGCACCAGCGCGCTGACCACGGGCAGGTGTGGAGCCGGTCGCTTGCGGCACGGCTCCAGTTGTATTGGCAGTCGTGACTGGCCCGTCGAAGCGCGTTGCTTCGATCACCACCATGCCAATCTCGCTGCGAACGGAAATACGATATGGTGCGACCAGAGACGTGCCGGCAACCGGGGCCAGCCATGCCTGGATATCGCGATTGGCAGCCATGTATTGTGACGATTTGCCGTTTCGGTGGCCAGAAATCGGGACGTATCGCGCGTTGCACACGGCAACCGGGCCATTGTAGCCACGACCCTCGACATTGCGCGTGCCGGAATAACTCAGTGCAATGTCATAGCGCGCGTTGCCGTCGAAGATCTGGATCGAGCGGTTGCAGGCGGCGGGCGAAATCGCGTTCTGCCCGGCAGGCACGGGCATCAGAAGTGCGCTGACCGGGTCGGTGATGCCGCGCTTGTGACCGTCGGCAACCGGGATCGCATCAGGCTTCTTGATGATCGGCGGATTGATCTCGACACCGGTCGCAGTGCCACTGTTCACGGCCATGCGGATCGTGCGCGCTTCTCTGCCATTGGAACCGGAGGCCGAGTACCCGGCCGAAACAGGGCGACCGCCACTCAAGCCACCAGAGGCTGCGCCCGCGCCTTTGCCGCCCGAAACCATGCCTGCAAGCCCGGTCAGGCGCGCCTGAACATCGATCTTGTAGCGGGCACTGCCGAGTTCAGCTGTGACCTGTGCGGTGCCTATCGGCAGGCCGATGAGCGAGACACCATAGTTGGCCTGCCAGTTGCCCTGCTGAGTGCCTTGTTGGGCGCTTTGTTGGGCCTGGGCATCGCTGGCCGCGAGCGTGCATCCGAGAACGCCCGCGAAAGCCATGTTTGCCACTCGTGTTGCCGCGACCAAGCGCATCCGGAGACTCCTGAACGAAACCCCAGCCATGATCTGCGAATCAGACGCAATCGTGGCGAAGTGTTAACCGTGTCTAGCGGGCAAATACTCAACGAGACATGAACTGGCTGGCCAAACGGAGCAGCCCGCTTGTTCGTTCTGGGGATGCTTGGTTCTTGACCTTTGCGGTCGCTTGCGCCATAGACCGCCCAACTTGTGAAATTTCACGGCTCTTGCTGGCCGATGCGTCATCCGCATCGGCGGTTTTGTTTGAGGGTCGTACCGGACTCTAAAAGGAAGCGTATCATGTCACGTCGTTGTGAGCTCACCGGCAAGGGTGTGCAAGTTGGCAATCTTGTCAGCCACTCGAACATCAAGACCAAGACAAGGTTCCTGCCGAACCTCGTCAACGTGACGTTAACCTCCGATACACTTGGCCGTTCGGTCAGGATGCGCGTGTCGGCAAACGCACTGCGCACTGTCGATCATCGTGGCGGCCTCGACGCGTTCTTGCTGAAGGCCAGCAACGACGAACTTTCGACCAATGCCCTGTCGCTCAAGCGCGACATCCAGAAGAAGATGGCTGCACCTGTCGCTGCTGCCTGACTAGTCATTCCATATGATATCGGAAAGCGGCCTGAAGGGTCGCTTTTTTGTTGGTCACGCCAACTCGAACTCGAGCAGCAATGTGCGCTGCAGCGATGAATAGTTGTCATCCGAGATCATTGTCAGGATGGTCTTGCCGCTTTCGCTGTGAACGGCCAGGCCTTCCATGTTGTCGATCTCGTGGGCGAGATCGAGGTCGGCGAGAAGCTCCCCGCTGACCCGAACATCAGGCATGAGCTCGCGCCCCGCCACGCGCCTTAGCCGCATGCCGACCCCGCGCCATGGCCGATACCAACGCTCGAGCACCAGCATGTCGCCATTGCCGAGGAAGGCAAGGTCCGTCACTTCGTAACCATCGTTCAGCTGGTAGCGAAACAGGCCGGGCTTCGGGCCGCCCACAATAATTCCGAGCGTGGGCTCGTCATGGCTGCCGGACCTTTCGGACAGGGCCACGACGGCCCCCGCCACCGGGCTTGCCGCAGGCGCAACCCCAACCGCTTCCAGGCTGCGATTGCGCGGCAGGTCCTGCACCTCCAGCGGCAACCGCAGCGGCGTGCCACGTGCTGCAGTGCCACGGCGGCTCCAGTCGAAGCGCCAGATTTCATGGCTTCGTTCGGTGCAGACATAGGCTGTTCCACCGTCAATGCAGAGCCCTTCGGTATCATATGAACGCGTGCGCGCCAGCGTCCGACCGGAGGCATTGAGCATCGGCGCGAGCACAGCGTCACCCAGGCCTGACAACTTCCCCCCATCGCGTTGCAGGCGCGCTGTCAGCCAGTGGCCGCTATCCGACACCGCCACGACCGAGACCCCGTCCGCACTGCGCGACAGACCGGAAAAACCGCCAAACACCGGATGCGGTGAGGTCAGCACCAGTCCGCTGCGAAAATTGAGCTTGCCGAAGCGAACCTGATCAGGCGAACGCGCCATCAGGCTCCTGATCGGAGTAGCCTTGATGGAAATGGCTTCGCTGTCGAGCCCATCCATTCGCGGGCGCGCTTGCGCAGCGGTACCAGCAGCAAGGCTGGCCAGCCCGGATGCGGCCAGGCCGAGGCCGGCCCGACGCGTCAAGCTCACTGAAGTCTCCGGCTGGTCCTGACAGGCCCGGCAGCGCCACGCGCGCCAGCCATCTGGTTGTCCTCGAACAGTTCTGCGAGCTTCTCGGTCATCACGCCGCCAAGCTCCTCAGCGTCGACGATTGTCACCGCGCGCTTGTAATAGCGCGTCACGTCGTGGCCGATGCCGATGGCGATCAGCTCCACAGGCGAGCGGTTCTCGATCTCGCCGATGACATGGCGCAGGTGCTTTTCGAGGTAGTTGCCGGCGTTGACCGACAACGTCGAATCATCCACCGGCGCGCCATCCGAGATCACCATCAGGATCTTGCGCTGTTCAGGGCGGACCAGAAGCCGCTTGTGAGCCCAGTCGAGGGCCTCACCGTCGATGTTCTCCTTGAGCAGGCCTTCGCGCATCATCAACCCAAGGTTCTTGCGGGCCCGACGCCAGGGCGCATCGGCGCTCTTGTAGATGATGTGGCGCAGGTCATTGAGGCGGCCCGGTGTGGCAGGCTTGCCGGCTTGCAACCAGGCCTCGCGGCTTTGCCCGCCCTTCCACGCCTTGGTGGTGAAGCCGAGGATCTCGACCTTGACGCCGCAGCGCTCCAGCGTGCGGGCGAGGATGTCTCCGCAGGTCGCCGCCACCGTGATCGGGCGGCCACGCATCGAGCCGGAATTGTCGATCAGCAGAGAGACGACCGTGTCGCGGAAATTGGTGTCCTTCTCGCGCTTGAACGAGAGCGGCTGGTAAGGATCGAGAATGATGCGCGTCAGCCGTGCCGGATCGAGAGCGCCCTCCTCCAGATCGAACTCCCACGAGCGGTTCTGCTGCGCCATCAGGCGGCGCTGCAAACGGTTGGCGAGGCGCGCCACGACGCCTTGCAGCGAAGCGAGCTGCTTGTCGAGATAAGCGCGCAGGCGAGCCAACTCTTCCGCGTCGCAGAGTTCCTCCGCCTCGATCACCTCGTCATGCTTGCTTGTGTAGGCCTTGTAGTCCGGGCCCTTGTGTTCATTGGCACGCATGTCGCGTTGGCGCGGCGCGTCACCGGCCTCTTCCGCATCAGCCTGGTCGTCATCTTCGCGCCAGTCGCCAGAGGGCGCGTCGGCAGCTTCGGAGGCACCCTCCTCCATCTCGTCGGAGGCGTCCTGCGAAACATCGACTTCGGCCTGCTGGCCCTCGGACTGGTTCTCGGCCTCGCCGTCGTCCTGCTCCTGCTGATCCTGCTCGGAGTTCTCGTCGTCGTTGCTCTCGTCATCGTCGGGGCTCGACGTCATCTCGTCAGCCATGTCGAGCGACGAAAGCAGGTCGCGCACCACGCGGGCAAAGCCGCGTTGGTCCTCGACCGTCTTTGACAGTGCTTCGAGATCTTCCCCGGCGCGTTCCTCAATGAAGTCGCGCCAGAGGTCGACGATCTTCTGCGCCGATGGCGGGGGCTTCAGGCCCGTCAGCTTCTCGCGCACGATCAGCGCCACCGCATCCTCGACCGGCGCGTCGGCACGGTCGGTGATGTCCTCATAGCGTGACCCGCGATGGTATTTGTCCTCCAGCATCGCGCCGATGTTGCTGGCAACACCCTCCATGCGCCGGGAACCAATGGACTCGACCCGCGCTTGCTCGACAGCGTCATAGACCGCGCGCGCGCCGTCGCCCTCGGGCATCATCTTGCGGTGCACGTTGGCGTCGTGACAGGCCATGCGCAGCGCCATCGAATCCGCATGCCCGCGCAGGATCGCCACATCTGCGGCATTGAGCTTGCGCGGTGGCTCGGGCAAACGGGCACGGCCCGGAATGAGCGACGGTTTGTCGGCAGCGAACGTCACCTCAAGCTCGGGCTGACGCGCGATGGCCTTCAGGCACGAGGTCACCGCCCGCTTCAAGGGTTCGGTCGGGGCTTCCTTGGGCTGGCCGGGCTTGCGATTGGAAAGGGTCATAGAAAAATGCCTAAAGGCCTAGACGCGAAAAGTCACGGGGTGATCGGCAAGCGCGCGGTCGACGGTGATGAGGCGCATGCTTTCAGTCTGAGCGATGGCAATCAGCAGGCGATCGAATGGGTCGCGATTTCGGGATGGATTTCGGCGATAGTGTGAGGCGACATGACAGGTAGCACGACAAAACCGGATTTCTGGAGAAACTGTTCCAGATCCTCGAGGTCGACCGGGCACTCCAGCTTCTTCAGCCGCGATTTGATCGCGATCTCCCAGATCGTTGCAACGCTGACAAACACCGCGTTGCGTTCGTCCTCGACAAGCTCAAAAGCAAACGGATAGTCCCTTTCAAGATCATTCCGGAGATGGCTGATGACGATATGCGTATCGAGCAGCAACCTCATTGCTCGTCCGGATACGTGATCGGTGTAATCAGGAAGTCCTCGGGTAGTGAGTCATCAAAATCTGGCGCTATCCAGCCTTTCTTGCGTTCCTTGCCGATGGATCGCAGATAGGCGTCGCCTGCGGCCAGATCGATCCCGCCCTTGCGCTCATGCGGCACAAGGTCGAAGGCCGGTTTGCCATGGCGCGTGACGGTGACGCGTTCGCCAGCCTCGACCAGGCGGGCAAGCTCGGTCAGCCGGTTTTTCGCTTCGCGCATGGAGACGGTGATCATCGGCAAAATGTAGCCACAGGTAGCTACAGTGTCAAATCACAGCGCCCAGACAATCAAAGTGCTTTCGTCATCCAGTAGCGGGTGTGCGCGTCCGGGTAATTCTCGAGCGTACCAAACACCCTGTAGCCCCGCTTCTCATAGAATGGCTGGGCCTGAAAGCTGAACGTATCGAGGTAGGCGTGCTTCGCGCCGAATGCCCGCGCCTCGTCCTCCAGTGCATCCATGGCCCGGCTGGCATAGTCGTTGCCACGGTAAGCCTCATCAAGCCACAGAAGCTGCACGAACAGCCAGTCGGCCCAGGCTTCGCCGGTCACGCCGCCGACGATCTCGCCAGCATCATTGCGGATCGTGATGGCGATGTTCTTCCACTTGCGCCGCCCGATCTGACTGCGGTTGTAGGCAATCAGGCCCTTGAGGATCGCCTTCTTGGCCTTCGCATAGGTCTTTTCAACCTGAACGGTGGCCATGCGGCAATCCTCAGCTCAGCGCGACATTCACCGCGCTCTCGGGCAGTTCCTTGCCGAAACAGCGCTGGTAGAATTCGGCCACAAGCGTGCGCTCGAGTTCGTCGCACTTGTTGAGGAAGGTCAGGCGGAAGGCGAAGCCGATGTCCTGGAAGATGTCGGCATTCTCGCTCCATGTAATCACCGTGCGCGGGCTCATCACAGTGCTTAGGTCACCATTCATGAAGGCGTTGCGGGTCAGATCGGCGACGCGCACCATCTTGTTGACGATGTCCTTGCCCTCGGGCTTGCCCTTGTAGTGCGGCGACTTGGCCATCACGATCTCGACCTCGTTGTCGTGCGGCAGGTAGTTCAGCGTCGCCACGATCGACCAGCGGTCCATCTGGCCCTGGTTGATCTGCTGCGTGCCGTGATAGAGGCCCGACGTGTCGCCGAGGCCCACCGTGTTGGCGGTGGCAAACAGGCGGAATGAAGGGTGCGGGCGGATGACGCGCTTCTGGTCGAGCAGTGTCAGCTTGCCGCTTTGCTCCAGCACGCGCTGGATCACGAACATCACATCCGGGCGGCCCGCGTCATACTCGTCAAAGACGAGCGCGATGTTGTTTTGCAGGGCCCACGGCAGAATGCCGTCCTGAAATTCGGTGACCTGCTTGCCCTCTTTCAGCACGATGGCATCCTTCCCAACCATGTCGAGGCGCGAGATGTGGCTGTCGAGGTTGACGCGCACGCAAGGCCAGTTGAGCCGTGCGGCCACCTGCTCGATATGGGTAGATTTGCCGGTGCCGTGATAGCCAGAGATCATCACGCGGCGATTGCGCGAAAAGCCCGCCAAAATGGCAAGCGTGGTCTGCCGGTCGAAGCGGTAATCCGGGTCAAGATCGGGCACATGTTCCGCGCTTTTCGAATAGGCAGGCACCTCGTTGTCCGCATCGATCCCGAACAGCTGGCGCACTGACACCTTCATGTCGGGCAGGCCTGTGGTGTAGTCCATCGTCGTCATCAGATCGCTCTCCGGGCGGCGGTCAGGCGAAACACCTCGCGCAAGCACCCGAAAGGCATGCAGGGAGACTGCCATCACAACTAAGGCGGCGAGTGACTGCACTCTCCGCGCAGGTCTTCCTTAGACATTTCGGAAAGAGGCGGCAATCAGCGATCCGCTCGGGCGGCCCTGCATGCGGTGCAACGTCGCCGCACCCTCAATCCTTGAGAACGACCCGGTATTTCTCGATTTCGGCCTTGACGAAACCAGCCATGAAAGCGGGCGTCTGCTCTTCCGCTGTTGGTACAACCGTGTCGATTTCGGCAAAGCGCGTCTTGACGAAATTGCTGCTGACAGCCGTTTGCAGTGCCTGCCCGAGCCGCGCCAGGATGGGCTGCGGCGTACCTGCCGGCACCATGATCGCGTTCCACCCCTGCGCCTGAAAGGCTGGAACACCTGCTTCTTGCGAGGTTGGGACATTCGGCAGGTTGGGCAACCGTGTGGGCGACGAGACGACAAGCCCCTTTATCTGCCCGCCCTGAATGGTCTGCGCCACCGAGGTGGCATTGTCGCAAACCATGTCAATCTGGCCTGAGATCAGATCCTGCAAGGCAGGTCC
>JBOFFB010000026.1:0-7397 GCA_051648385.1 Allobosea sp. | reverse complement strand
TCTCATCCTGCCGCATGAGATCGTCGGTCAGTTCGGCCTGGAGCAGGAAGAGTTCAGCGATCTCCAAAGCAGAGCTGTCGGGGTCCGGCGGGCGAGACGTCATCAGCTTCTCAAACGGGAAGACGCACGACGTACCGTTCTTGAACAGGTTCCGAACGATATCCCAGGAGCCGAGAACGCCGCCGCCAACGCCGCCCGCGGCAAAGGCTTCCCGCGAGCGCGACCTCGAACGGGAGCGCGATCTCGATCTCGATCTGGACCTCGAACGCGAGCGAGAGCGAGAGCGGGACCTCGAACGTGAGAGAGCCTCGATATTGGAGCGGGACCTCGAACGGGACGACGCGACAGGAAGGCTAAGCGCGAAAACCGTCGCAATCGATAACTTAACCTGATCTGCTGAATCGAACTGGCCGAAAGTACCTTCAACATCGCTCCAGTTTCGAGGGCGGATATCTTGTTGATATATCTCGCCCAACGGCGTCAGCCGTGTTCGAGGCTTAAAGCCAAGATCAAGGTCCTCTTTTGCTTGCACCGTCATGGATTGTCCTCCAGCTTTCCAAGGCATTCTTCCCGCACCGGAAGGAACACCTACTCGTTTAAAATCATGACCCGGGCAGCTCAACCCGCGACCGCTACTTTCCTTGTGCAGGAAACATCGCCCGCAGCTGGTTTGCAGCATAGGGCAAGAACATGGAAGCGCCATAGAAGAGAAGCGATCCGGCACTATTTAGAAGCGTACCGAGTCGCGTCGGATCAAAAAAGCTGAAATAAACAACAGCGTTGGCGATTGCCCAGAACAACGTGACCATCACAACAGAGCCAAGCATGCCTGCGACGCGACTGTAGCTGTCCGAAGGGGCCCCGGGCACAGAGACGTCCGGCGCTTTTTCGGAAACCGCCTTGCGAAGGTCGACATTGCGCAGCGTGAGCGCAAGGAACACAACAGTCGAAAGATTGAATATCGCCAGCGCTACGATGGCGAACGTGGACATTTCCATGGGTGTTCCCCTGTACAAGGTCTGAACCGTCAATTGTTCCGGCAACGGCGAGGCTCAGACCTCTGTCGCGTCGAATACCCAACCCCGGCAGCTGGACCGCCCCGGCTTGCTGAAGGGAACGTTACCGTCGTCAACGCCATAGGCGTGAAGCCGACGAATGCCCCCGTCGTTCGTCAGGACACATTGCTGATCGTACTTCTCAAGCACTTCGAAGTGCAGGACGTCCGGGTGTCCAGGCACCTTCTCCAGCATGTCGAAATGCATCTGGGTACCTGTCGTCTTGCGGAGCCTCGCGTAAATGCGAAAATTGGCGGCAAAAATCCCCTGATTCGGCGCCTCGGGAAATCTGAACATTCCAGTGTCACTGATTGTCAGAAGTTCGCTTTCAAGGGTAACAATAAGGGTCTCTTCCTCCGGGCGGTGAAGGACGTCGCCTGGGGCTTCACAGCGGCTTGAGGCAATTTTATTGAACATACGGATGCGAAAGTCGTTCATCGTCTTTCTCCCTCAAAAAATGCAGTTTACACGTCTTAAGCGATGTTGGGCGGCAGGATCTTCAAAGGGCCGATCGGCGCGCTGCGCAGTGCGTCGATGATCGCGCGGCCAAGACGGACGCCCTCGATGGCGTCGATCTCCCAATGGACGCCCAGGTAAACACGGCTGACCGCATTCTCATGAATGGCCTGGGCCAGGGTCATGCTCCGGTTGTGTCTCACGCGCCTCGAGCCGCTTTCGTCAATCGCTGCACCGTCAAATTCGTCAGACACAAACTCGAAGGTCGCGTTCGCGTCTTTGCCGATGGCCGCGAGGATCTCGCTGGTGATGCCGAAACACACCGAACCGAAGGTCGCATGCCCGGAAGGATATGCGGGAAATTGTGGGGTGCGCGACTTGCGCCCTACCGCGCCAAGGGCAGAGGAGTTCGTCTGCGGCGCACCAAAGCAAGCCCAGCCCGGGTCGGAAACCTTGACTGACTCATTTGTTGGCTGCGCTGACAGCCATGCTTTCATTGCCGGATAGTCGCCCACATTGCCACCGGCCGGCATTCCCAAAGCAGCAGGATCAAACGTTGGCGGCGAGGTCGAATCTCGAGGCGCATAGCCGTCCTCGATCGCGCGGAGCACAGTCGCCGGGCGACCTACCTGATACTGATACTTCTCCTTCCAGGCGAGAATGCCCGCATCAGCCATGCCGATATTTGCCGCCGCAAGCAGGAGCGCCGCCGCCTCCGTCGATAGCCCAAGCTGCTTGATGATCGCATGGAGGCACTGGTTGTAGAGCCTCGGCGGCACGCCGAGCCCGCGAGCACCATCATATCCCCAGAAGACACCGATCACCGTCTGTTCCGGCGTCCGCGCCAGCCCTTCCGTGGCGGGAGCTGCTCCGAGGGTTCTGACCTTGTCGCGATCCGCCGCCCAGCCGGGAGCCTTTAGGAATTCGCTATATCCTTCCGGATTGGCCGCAGGCACTCCGCCCAGCGCTTCGACAGGGCTCACAAAGGCGACGCTTGCCTTTAGGTAGCCGCCAAACAGCGAAACATCGTCACCCCACGTCGGGCCGACCGCGTTCGCTTTCGGGCCGAAGGGATCGAAATCGAAGGTCCCCGCCAGTCCCAGGGGCCGATACATGGCGTCCGGCTTCTCGGAACCGTCATTCGCTCGCGCATCAAGTAGCTGACGGCCGACGCGCGCGCCAAAATCGAGCCCCAGCTCGATCGAATCGGCGGTTACGCTGTTCTGCATCAGGCTCAGGCGGAAAGCCGTGAGCTTGTCCTCGACAAGTCCGTCCCTATCGTTCTTGAAGAGCACCCGGATGCACACGGCAGCGGCACCTGCTACAGCGGCGGCGCGGTTAAGGCCTGCGGGCGGCGGCGGAAGGGTTGATTGATAGCAGACGAGCGCCGCAAACGCCTCGTTGTCTTTGCGGAATGTCTCGGGATCGGCGCGGAACAGGGCATCGTACATCGCCGTATGAATGATCGCGAAGGCGCGCGAAACACGGGTCGGTCCGCCCTGGACCGGGCTCAGCGACGTGCGGCCCAAGCCGGCTTCATCCCTGCCAATGGCGTCCGTAAAGGTGAAGTCGCGACGATGGGCTTCAAGCGCCACGTCACTCCAAAAAACAACAGGATCGTAAAGGTTTGGCATCGACAGTCTCCCTCAATGGTCCACGCGGCCTTCAGTTTCGGCGCCCGCTGAATTGGAGCAAACCAGACGACAGTCCGCTTATCATTCGCGTGGACAGTGTTTTGCGTGAAAAGAGCGTGAAGAAATCAGCCGTTCACAATGACCGCTTCTGAAATAGGCTTCGCTCCTTTATCGCGCTTGACATCCGCAAGCGCATTCGGGTCTTTCGGGCTTGTGGAGGGGGGCTCATGATCGGGGGTGACGACGAACTGCATTTGCTTGATCTGCTTGGCGGCTTCCGCTTGCGCAGTCGGAACAATTTGACTGTTTTCATTCCAAGCAAAAAGTCGCGGGCGCTGATTGGCATCCTTGCGCTCTCACGAGAAGGTGAACGGAGCAGGATCTGGCTGCAGAACATACTCTGGTGCCGATGCCAGAGGGCCGAAGCGCAAAACAGCCTGCGCAGGGAACTGTCGAATCTTCGCAGCCTTCTGTTAAGCGCCGCGCCAGATCTACTGGAAATCTCACGCGATACAATCAAGCTGCGCCTGGACCGCTGCCGGATTGATGCCTTCGCGCCGGACGCGGATATGCAACGGCTCCTCGAAGGGCTCGATCTGGCGGGTGAAGAGGAGTTCGAGGACTGGCTGCGCAAGGCGCGGACCGGCCCCACGCCGTCATACCTTCCGGCAGCACAACCAAAGCCAGATCGCAGTTTTCAAGGATACCGCACACAGGATCATCGGCTTGTTGTGACGATCAAGCTTGAGCCTTGGCATGATGGCGGCGCGGATGCAGAGTTCCTGCCTGAGCTTCTTCGTCAGACGATGTCGCTTGGCTTACAGGAGTCAGGCTACTTCCGGATAAACGCAGCCGCGAGCGCTGACGCCAGCGAGGAAACGCCGGACATCCACCTGCGGATCAAGACAAGAGCCAAGGGCGATGAGCTCGCGCTCATCATCATGGCCAGTCTTGCGACGACCGGCGAACTTCTGTTCACCATGCAGGATGTGGTGGCGATTGAGCCCCACACCTGGAATACGACTATCGGAAAGGTCCATGCCGTTGCGGCGATCTGCATCGATCGAATTGTCGACAAGTGTATCGTCAACGCTGGCCTTAGAGACGAACGGCACAGGGCACGCAAGGAGCTCCTTTCTGCGATCGAGCAGATGTTCAGCCTTAATCGCGAGAAGGTGACTGCCAGCCGCACAACACTACTCCTGGCGCAGGGCCTGGAAAACCAGAGCACTTTTCATGCATGGAAAGCCTATCAGGCGATCTTCAGACATGATCTCGCGCATGACTACAACTACAGCGTTACGCTTGAACAGTGCCGCGAGGACCTTGACGTTGCGCTCTGTCTCGATCCATTCAACGGTGTGACGCTGTCACTCGGTGCCCATATCAATGCTTTCCTTTTTCGCGACATGGAACGGGCCTGGGAATTGTTGGAACGAGCAGCGTCCATAGGTACCAGGAATATTATGTATTTCGATGCGCGCGCGTTGCTTCTCTATTACTCAGGTCGTTATAATCAAGCCCGTGACACCGCGTGGCAGGCCGCTTCGCTCGGCCACAATCTTTCATTTCGTTATTGCTTTTCTACTTCGCTGAGCATGATCGAAGCGGTCTCCGGGAATCTGGACACGGCGATAGCCCACGGTCGCAAAGCGCTCGCACTCGAGCCGCTGGGAAAGCAGTTCTCCTATCCACCTACACTTCGCTTCCTTGGCGCGGCGCTTGCCCATGGCGGCTACAGAGATGAGGCCCGCCAGGCATTCTCGCTGCTCGGCAACGCGAACGAGCAACCCATTGAACGCATTCTCGGCACGACGGGCGGAACCTTGCCTGGCGTTGGCGGAACGGAATTCATCCGTTCTGCAATCTCCTCGGCCGGGCTTTGAAACCACTCGTTCGCCATCGGTCGCCAAGCGAATATAGGACAGGTACGCTGATTATCCGCGATTGCCGACTGTCGCTGGTAATGCCTGATAAGTTGCGCGAAGGCCGGACTTTTGAGCGCATCAACACGCAGCTGGCAGCCCTTGTTGGTGATCCGCTGCTGGCCTGGCAGAGCTGGCGATCGCATACACGGTCGCCCGCCCTGATGGCGACAGCGCAGTCGCTCGGTCTGACGGCGCTTGCCATCTCGAGCGTCGTCAACCTCGTGACCGCGATCTGGCTGTGGCCCCGTCCCCTGCCCCGCCCGTGGGATGCGCGCTTCGCCACGTGGTATGATCTTACCCAAGCCTCGCGCCAGCGCGCCATCAATGGGCGTCACGGTCTGCTGCTCGCAAGGTTCTCGCAAGGCTGGCGTTTGCCAATACCGGGTTTTGGCTGCTCCCTGCCGACCGATTCGCGCGGTCTTTGGCGCTGGCGGCAGTTCGGCCGCCGCAGCAGCCGCGCCCGCGACAGCCGTCATCTCGTCGTGGTCGGCTCGACGCGCTCGGGCAAGGGGGTAGGTGTCATCATCCCGAACCTGCTGGGCTGGCGCGGCGCAACGCTCGTCATCGACGTCAAGGGCGAGGCCTTTGCCGCGACCGCCGGCCACCGCGCCACGATCGGTCCGATGTTCCGCTTCGCGCCCTTCCGCGCTGACGGACGCTCGCACCGGATCAACGTGCTGGAGTTCGTGTCGCGTGATCACAGGTTCCAGGCAGCGGAGCTGCAGAAACTCGCCGCCTTCCTCCTCCCCTACCCATCGCGCGAGAGCCCGTTCTGGACTGACACGGCTCGCGGTCTGTTCATCGGCGTCGCGGCTTATGTGCTGCAAAGCAAAGTGTTTGAGGGACGACGCTCGTTGGCCACCATCTATGACCTCTTCTCGGTCAAGGGTGGCTTCACCGATTATTTGACAGAACTGGTCGAGAAAGAGGAAAGCCTGTCCGGTACGGCGCTACGCGGGTTACAGGAATATCTCAACATCCGCTCAGACAAGACGCAAGGCTCGGTCCTGACGCAGGTCACCAATGCGCTGCGCGTCTTCCAGAACCCGCTCTTCCGCAATGCTACGGCGGCCAGCGACGTTACACTGAAGGATCTGATGACCAGGCCAGTGACCCTCTTCATCGAGATGAGCGTGACCGAGATCGACGAGCTTGCGGCACCCTTCCTGCGGCTGTTCCTGCAGCAGCTCATTGACGGCATCGAGCGCGAAAAGGGCCTGAAATCTGGCCGCAGGCTGCTCGTGGTGCTCGACGAATTCGAACGCATTGGCAAGCTCGACGTCATCTGCAACAACTTCCCCTACATCTCCGGCATCGGCGTCCAGATCGTCTCGATCCTGCAGAACTTCTCCAAGGTCTTCGACGTCTATGGGCCTAACGTGGCGCACTCGCTGCTCGGCAGCGCCGCCTACCTGCTTGTGCTTGGGGTCCACCGCACAGCACTACGGCAATTTGTGCGGCCGCGGCTCGTTCCAGACCCGCAACCGCACCATCGCCAAGCCGACCTGGAACCGTGTCCGGCAGGAAAGCGAATCCGAAAGCCTCACCCCCGGTGCCGCTCATGCCGCCCGAAAAGATCCGCGAGATGCCGGAGAGCTGCGCGCTGCTCTTCGTCGAAGGCGCACCGCCGATCTTCGTCTGGCGGGTGCGGTATTTTGAGGAGGGACGCTATCGTCGGCGCGCGGCCATCGGTGCAGTGGTGGTTCCGGTTGCACCGGCAGCACCCGAACACTTCCAGCTGTCCGAGGTGCCGAAACGAACACTGGAGAGAACCGATGCAAAGCCCGATACGCCAGTTCCCGCTGCTCCTGCCATTGATCCGCGGCATACGGCGACCGTGTTCGATCAGCCCAAGCCACCGAAACCGGAGCCATTGCGCATGAGCGATATGGAGATCGGCGATGGCGTCACAAAGGAAATCACGGGGATGTTCGACGAGAACCGGCAAGGCTTGGCGCAGGCCGTCGATCAACTACTGGCAGAGCCCAACATTGATCGCGCCGAAGTTGAAGAGATCGCGAGTGAACTGGAAGGTCACAGTCTGGTTTGATAAACCTTTGCTTCCGGAAGGCGCCCATTGCGGAAGCTCGCCACGGTCCCCGTCCCATCGCGGGCGCTGTCCATCGCGACCGTTGGCACAAACCGGTGATTGATACTCGTGCGCCGCCAGAACTGCGCATCGGCAAAGATCAAACACCCCTCACTGCTTGCGCCAAAAAACCTCGTCCGACCCCTTTGACGATTTCGACGACAACGATCGGCATCAACGAGGCCGCTGCAATCAAGGCCCAGTCAGAACCGGTGAGGGCAACAGTCTGCAGTAT
>JBOFFB010000025.1:0-1970 GCA_051648385.1 Allobosea sp. | reverse complement strand
TGATTGTGTCGAAAGCGTTCATAGAAAAAATCCTGAAAGGGATACAAGGTGTTAAGAACATTGAGTGTAACAGGGGCAAAACCCCGGGCGGCGTGTGCGTTGAGGGTGCGACCGATTGACTCGGTCGGTCGGCAGGATCTTTTCAATCGGGCGGTTTTCTGAATCGTTCGAGCGATGTCGAAGCCGCCGTTTCACCCTCTTGACGATCTTTCGAACGCTGATCTCCGGGCTCTTGTGCTGGAGCTGTTGGGCGAGGTTGCGGCGCTGAAGCAGACCGTGGCGGAGCAGCGCGAGGAGATTGCGCGGCTGAAAGGCCTGAAGGGTCCGCCGCGGCTGAAGCCGAGCAAGCCGAGCGGCATGGAACAGGCCAGCGCGAAAAAGGCTGGCTTGAGCGGCCCGGGCAATCGGCGTGGGCGTGGCAAGAAGACGCTGTCGCGGGTCGCGCCCGAGGATCGTGAGGATCGTGTCGTGTCGTGCGAGGTGCCCGCCGGCTCCCGTTTCAAGGGCTATGAGGACTTTGTCGTCCAGGATCTGGTGATCCGGCCGGCGGTGGTGCGGTTCCGGCGGGAGCGGTGGGTGACCCCCGATGGCCGCACCGTCGTGGCGCCGCTGCCGGAGGGTATCGCTGGCCATTTTGGGCCGGAACTGCGCCGCTTCGTGCTGGCCCAGCATCATCAGGGTCAGGTGACCGTGGCGCGTCTGGTCACGTTGCTCGGGGCGATCGGCATCGAGATTTCCAAGCGACAGGTGGTGCGGCTGCTGATCGATGGCCAGGATCGCTTCATTGTTGAGGCGCGTGATGTGCTGCGCGCCGGTCTTGAAACCTCGGCCTGGGTGACGGTCCCCGATACTGGCTACGACACCGGCGCCCGGCACCAGGCCCGCAATGGGGTCTGCACGCAGATCGGCAACGATCGGTTTGCCTGGTTCGCCACGACCGGCTCGAAGAGCCGGCGCAACTTTCTCGACCTGCTGCGCGCCGGCCATGGCGATTACGTGATCAACGAGGACGCGCTTGGCTATATGCGCGGCCGTGCCCTGTCCGGGTCCGTCCTGCGGTTGCTGGCCGAAGCGGACGACACATGGTTTGCCGACCGCGCGGCCTGGCAGGCCCATCTCGAGCGGCTCGGCATCACGGCGATGAAGGGGCAGCCCGATCCTGTGCGGATCGCGACCGAAGGCGCGCTCTGGGGGAGCGTCAAGGCCCATGGCCTGCTCCGCGACACCGTGATCGTCAGCGACGATGCTGGACAATTCAATGTCGGCCAACACGGCCTGTGCTGGATCCACGCCGAGCGGCTGGTACACAAGCTGGACGCCTTCACCCAGAAAAACCGCTCCCTCCAGCACCGCATCCGCCGCCTGATCTGGCGTTACTACGAGGCGCTCAAGGACTACCGGAACAATCCCGGCGCAAAACGCCGAGCCGCCCTGCGGGCCCGCTTCGACAGGATATTCCGGCGCCGCACCGGCTTTGCCACCCTCGATCGGCTGCTGGCCCGACTGCACGCCAACAAGGCCGAACTGCTGATGGTGCTCGACCGGCCGGAGATCCCGTTGCACACCAACGGCTCCGAAAACGACATCCGCGCCTTCGTCACCAAGCGCAAGGTGAGCGGCGGCACCCGCAGCGATGCCGGGCGTGACTGCCGCGATGCCTTCCTGTCGTTGCTCAAGACCTGCGACAAGCTGGGGATCGCGTTCTGGGACTACCTTGGCGCCAGACTCGCCACCGTAGGCGCCGAAGCGGTTCCCCACCTTCCGCAACTCGTCCGGCAGCGCTGATCCGACCGCCAAGCGAGTCCTCGATAAAACGCGCGCCAATAGCCGGTGCGCCAAAAGCTATCGGACAAACCCGGACGGAAATGCCCGGGGTTGTGCTCCTGTTACCAGAAAATCGGCTAAGTGATTGAGTTCACTTGTGGCGATTTCTGGAATTGCCACAACAACAGGCGGTTCAAGCAGGCTTT
>JBOFFB010000024.1:0-6164 GCA_051648385.1 Allobosea sp. | reverse complement strand
TGCTCAGGCCCGGCGGCATCACCCGGGCCGAGATCGAGACGGTGATCGGGCGTGCACTTGTTGATGGCCATGGTAGCGCGGACACGCCGATTGCGCCCGGACAACTTGCCTCCCACTACGCTCCGGAAGCGCGCCTGCGGCTTGAAGCGCAAGCTCCTCGTGCAGGGGAAGCCTGGCTTGGCTTCGGGCCGGAACCTGACCTTGTGCATGCCACTGCAGCGCTGAACCTCAGTCGGCGCGGCGATCTCCTCGAGGCGGCAGCCAATCTGTTCGGTCATCTTCGACAGCTTGATGCCAGTGGTGCAACGCGAATCGCGGTGGCTGTGATCCCTGAACATGGGCTTGGCGAAGCCATCCGTGACCGGCTTCGACGGGCGGCAGCCCCGCGCTAAATGGCTGCGCCCCATTTGAACGCTTGCAAGTTCATTGAACAATGAATTAGTCTGTTCTTGCAGCACTGCAAGGAAGCGCATGTCAACTCTGTCCTGGGACGACTTCCGCCTGATCAAGGCCATCGCTGATTCCAGCGGCCTGACCGGTGCTGCAGCGCTGCTTGGCGTCAATCATTCCACCGTGTTCCGTCGCCTTGGCCAGATCGAGGCGGCTGTCGGGCTCCCCCTGTTCGAGCGCCGCAAGACGGGCTACGTCGCGACGCCTGCAGGCGAGGAAATGGCCGCCCTCGCCGGGCGCATGGACGATGATGTCAGCGCATTTGCCCGCCGCATCGCCGGCCGCGAGATCGAGCCCTCCGGCGAGGTCCGCATCACCACAACCGACACATTGTTCCTGCACCTGCTGATCCCGATCTTCCACGCCTTCCGCAAGGCGCATCCCAGCATCAGACTCGACATCGTCATCGCCAATCAGGCGCTGAACCTGTCGAAACGCGACGCCGACATCGCCATCCGCGCCAGTGATTCGCCGCCGGACACGCTGGTGGGGCGCAGGCTGGCGACGCTGGCATGGGCAGTCTACGGGCGCTCGGACGATGTGCTCATCCAGCCGGAGGCGTATGATTCAGCCTCGCTGTTCGACCGCGACTGGATATGCCTTGGTGACCAACTCGGCCATGTCAAGGCAGCGCGCTATGTGCGCGACCGCGTGCCGCCTGAGCGCATCGTGCTGAAGACTTCGGCGGTGCTCGGCATCGCCGAAGCCATCGAAGGCGGGCTCGGCATCGGGCCGTTGCCCTGCTTCATCGGCGACGCAAAGCCGGGCCTGAAGCGCATGATGGCCCCTAACCCTGACTTCGGGACGGCGCTGTGGCTGCTGACGCATCCCGACATTCGCCAGAGCCCACGCATCAGGACCACGCTCGACATGCTGGCACTAGAGATTGGCCGGCATAGAAAGCTGATCGAGGGCGAATTGCCGCCGAAGTAGGGCTCAACCGATCTCGACGACCACGCGCCCGCGCACTGTACCGGCCATGATGGCGCCAGCGGTCGCGGGCAGTTGGTCGAAGCTGATGGTGCTGGTCAGCGCCTTTAGCTTGACCTTGTCGAGATCGCGCGCCAGCCGCGCCCAAGCCTCAAGACGGCGCGGCTTCGGACACATCACGGAATCGATGCCGAGCAGCGACACGCCGCGCAGGATGAATGGTGCGACGGACGCCGGCAGGTCCATGCCCTGCGCCAGCCCACAAGCGGCAACCGCGCCGCCATAACGCGTCATGGCCAGCAGGTTTGCCAGCGTGTGTGAGCCAACCGAGTCGATGCCCGCAATCCAGCGTTCCCTCGCCAGTGGCTTGCCCGGGCCAGACAGTTCGGCACGATCAATCACCTCTGCAGCACCAAGTGCCTTGAGATAGTCAGCCTCGCTGCTGCGCCCGGTCGAGGCGATGACATGCCAGCCCGCCGAAGCCAGCAGCGCAATCGCCACCGAGCCGACACCGCCCGCTGCGCCTGTGACCACGATCGGTCCATCGGCGGGCTTCAGGCCATGCCGCTCCAGCGCCAGCACGCTGAGCATGGCGGTGTATCCCGCCGTGCCGATGGCCATGGCTTCGGCCGCTGTCAGCCCGGCCGGCATCGGCACCAGCCAGTCGCCCTTGACGCGCGTTTTCTGCGCATAAGCCCCCAGATGCGTCTCTCCTGTACCCCAGCCGTTGAGTACGACCGCGTCGCCGGGTTTGAAATCGGGGTGGCTCGAGGTTTCGACAATGCCTGCCGCATCAATGCCCGGCACCATGGGCCAACGCCGCACCACCGGAGCCTTGCCTGTGAGGGCGAGGCCGTCCTTGTAATTGACGGTGGAATGGCTGACCCGGACCGTGACATCACCGTCCATCAGGTCGGCATCGGTCCACTGTTCGATGGCGACGCTTTGGCCACTTTCGCCCTTGCGCACCACAAGTGCCTTGAAACTGTTCATGTCCGTCGCTTTCAAATCGGTGTCATCAGGCAGGCTGCGGCAGCGGCGTGCGATCGACCGGCTTCTCGATGATCGGCAGGTTGATCAACGCCGACGCCACTCCAAGCGCAATCGATATCCACCAGACGACAATGTAGCTGCCGGTTGCCTCATAGAGCATGCCGCCAAGCAGCACGCCAAGGAAGCCGCCGACCTGATGCGAGAAGAAGGCAAAGCCATAGAGCATGGCCATGTATTTGGTGCCGAACATCAGCATGACCAAAGCCGATGTTGGAGGCACAGTCGAGAGCCAAAGCAGCCCGATCGAAACACCGAAAGCAAGGGCTGTCGCAGGCGAGGGCGGCAACATGATGAAAACCAGAATGGCGACCGCCCGCCCCAGATAGATGATGGCGAGGAGATGCCGCTTCGGCATACGCTGCATCAGCCAGCCGGAGCCGAGCGAGCCCACCGCGTTGGCGAGTCCGATGGCAGCAAGGGTCCAGGCCCCGACCCAGGCCGGCAGCGACATGTCTTTCAGGTAAGCGGGCATATGCACGGTGATGAAAGCCAGGTGAAAGCCGCAGGTGAAGAAACCGATCACCAGCAACACATAGGAGCGATGCCGGAACGCCTCGACCAGCGCCTGCGCGATGGATTGGTTGGCCGCGCTCGGCCCAGCGGTTGCCACATGCTTGCCGTTGCCGCGGGTGGCCAACGCAAGGGTCAGCGGCAGCGCGGCCAGCACCGTCAGCGCGAACACCACCAGCGCCTGATGCCAGCCGATGTTCTCGATCAGGATATTGCCGATGGGCGGATAGAAGAACTGCCCGAAGGAGCCCGCCGCCGTGCCCGCACCCAGCGCGATCGGCTTCCACTCGTCCGGCAGCAGCTTGGCGAAAGCAGCCAGCACGAGATTGAACGAACAGGCGGAAAGCCCGAATCCGATCAGCACACCAGCGCCGAGATGCAACAAACCCGGCGTCGAGGCATAGGCCATCACCACCAGCCCAAGCGCATACATGACAAGCCCGACGATGAAGACCCGCACCGTGCCATAACGGTCGGCAATGGCGCCGGAAAAGGGCTGCCCGACACCCCAGAGCAGGTTCTGGATGGCAAGCGACAGCGAAAACACTTCGCGCGTCCAGCCATACTCGGTGATCATCGGGATCTGGAAAAGGCCAGCCGAGGCGCGCGGGCCGAAGGTGATCAATGCCACAAGGCAGCCGCAGACGATGATGGCTTCTGGTGTGCGCCAGAAGGGTGTGCGTGTAGCTGAAGTAGGATTTGCCATGACGGATGCATTCCCGAAAGCATTCAACAAACTTGATCTGTACGATAGGCACCGGCATTCCATCCGCCAAGACACGTTTGGTCATTGCGCCCATTCCTGACGGTTATGAATGGAACTGCCGTGCTGTGCTTGCCGCGCATCACGATTGCGCGCACACTCAACACCAGAGCAGGGAAACTGCCGCAAATTCCGGGGGAAATGCGTGGGCAGCATGATCGAAATGCCGGTCTGGTTTGTCGTGCTGGCGGGGCTGTTGGCATTGATCGGACTGATCGACCGGCTTCTGGTGCCGACGGTGCGCTGGATGCTGAGACGGCGCTTCAGCGACGCCATCGATGAACTCAACACCCGCCTCAAGCTGCGCATCCAACCGTTCAAGCTGACTCGCCGCGAAAGCCTGATCGACCGGATGGTCTATGATCAGGAGCTGATGCGTGCCGTCGAGGCGCATGCGGCGGAAAGTGGCGAGCCGCGCGCGGTGACCATGGCGCGGGTCAAGGCCTATGCCCGCGAAATTGTGCCAACCTTCAATGCCTGGACCTATTTCAGCTTCGGGGCGAAGGCCGCGCGCTGGTTGTCGAATGCGCTGTACCGCGTCAGGCTCGGCTACTTCGACGAGGAGAAGCTCAAGCTGATCGATGCCGATGCGGCCGTGGTCTTTGTCATCAATCACCGGTCCAACATGGACTACGTGCTGGTCACGTATCTTGCCGCGGCCAGTTCGGCGCTTTCCTACGCGGTTGGCGAATGGGCGCGGGTTGTGTTCCTGCAAACGATGATCCGCTCGATGGGGGCCTATTTCATCCGGCGTGATTCAGGTGATCCGCTCTATCGCAAGGTGCTGGCGCGTTATGTCCAGATTGCCACGGCGGAGGGTGTGACACAGGCGGTTTTTCCCGAAGGTGGGCTGACGCGCGATGGTGCGCTGAGGCCGGCGAAACTCGGCCTGCTCTCCTACATCACCGGCAAGTTCGATCCCGGTTCCGCGCGCGATCTGGTTTTCGTGCCGGTAGGTCTCAACTATGACCGGGTTCTGGAGGATCGCACGTTGACGGGCTCGTTGGCGAGGGAAGCTGGCGAGAAGCAATCACGCCGCGGCGCACTCGCGGTCGCCGGGTATCTGCGGCAGGCATTGTGGCTGCGGTTGACCGGGCGCTGGCACCGTTTCGGCTATGCTTCGGTGTCCTTCGGGGAGCCGCTGTCATTGAGGGCCTACCTCGCCGAACACAAGCTCGACCTGCGCGACATGGACGATGAAGCGCGCTTTGCTGCCACGGGCGACATCGCCGCGCTGATGATGCGCCGCATCGCAGCCATCGTGCCTGTGCTGCCCGTTCCCTTGATTGCTACCGTATTCGACCGCGCAGGCGACGAGGCCATGTCGCGCATGGAACTGATGGGCCGGGTGCAAGCGTTGATCGAAACGCTGACAGAAAGAAACGTGCACGTCCACATCCCGCGCCGCGACATCGACTATGCCGTCGAGGCCGGCTTGCGCATCCTCACCATGCGCCATCTGGTGCTGGAGGAAGATGGTTTGCTGCGGGCTGCTCCCAAGGAGCGCGTTCTGATCCGCTACTACGCCAATTCGATCGCGCATCATCTGGGCGAAAGGGCAATTGGCCAGCCGCTTGCGCCGGATTAACCGGGCATCAACCTTACCGGGGCAATAACCATATTCGCGCAATGTCTTGCGCATGTGGTGTTGCTTTTGCGTGGGTTGGTTAGATGCGTGCCGTTCAGCGTACTCGTTTTTCGCGGTCGCAGCTTGCATGCTGGAGCCTGGCAACCGCTGCGCCCTGGGCACTTTCCATTGGCATGCTCGTGTCGTTCACTGCCACGGCCGGGCAGGATGTGGGCGGCACCTCGGTGGTCGAAATCGACCGGCTGCCCCCTTCTCTCCATTCCGGTCTTGACACCGGCCCGTCGCTGTTGACCGCCGCAAGTGCCTTTCGCCTGCCGGGCCTGTTGCTCTCCGACATCCTCGCGCCCGCCGCGCTCAGTCCCGAGCAGCCGACCCAGATCTCGCCGCGCCTGATGGCGCTCGAGCCGCGATCTGATCTCAAGCAGGCCGCCCGCACCGCGACCGCCGCTTTTCCGCAAATTGATCGCACCTTGAAGGGTGACCAGCTTTTGCCACTGCGCCCGACGATTTCGGCTCAGACAAGAGGCCTCGCAGCTGTTTGGCCCGATATCGCCAAAGCCGATCTTGACCGGCTGCTCTTCGGGATCGAGGGCGAAGGTGTGGTGTCTGCCGGGTTCAACCTCGAACTGACCAACCTCGCCCTGCTGGGTCCGCAGCCCTTCGAGCTTCCGAAACCGGTCACGCCAGCCGACGAGATTCCACACGAAACCGCCGGGCCGGACATGCTCCTAGCCGCAGCCCCACCCGAGCAGGCCGCGCCACAGACAACCCTAATCCCGAAAGCGCCGCCAAATCCGGTGCCCAGCCCGCGCTATGCCGACCTGATCTCGCAGGCCAGCGAGTTCCGCGAAATGCGCTGCCTGGCCGAAG
>JBOFFB010000023.1:0-1996 GCA_051648385.1 Allobosea sp. | reverse complement strand
ATGGCTTCCACTGGAAGACCGCCAAGATTGACGTGCTGTTGCACCCACAATCGGTTGATATCGCTCAGGGCGTCGATTCCGCTGGCAACAAGGACGTCGGAGCTGGCGATCAAGGCATCATGTTCGGGTATGCCTGTACCGAGACACCGGAACTCATGCCTGCTCCGATCTACTATGCACACAAGATTCTGGAGAACCTGACGAAGCTGCGAAAGGCGGACGAGCGTGGCTGCGGCAAGCTCGGGCCTGATGCCAAGAGCCAGGTGACAATCCGCTACGAGAATGGTCGCCCGGCGGCTGTGACGCAGATTGTGCTCTCGACCCAGCACCTCGACGAGACGATGACGTCCACCGATGTCAGAAACCTGGTCGAGCCGATCATCCGCGAAACCCTTGCCGATATCGCCATCGACAAGGATTGCAAGTGGTGGATCAACCCCACCGGCAAGTTCCTGATCGGTGGTCCTGATGGCGATGCAGGCCTGACCGGTCGCAAGATCATTGTTGACACCTACGGCGGGGCTGCGCCCCACGGCGGCGGTGCCTTCTCGGGCAAGGACCCAACCAAGGTTGACCGCTCGGCGGCCTATGCTGCGCGCTACCTCGCCAAGAACATCGTTGCTGCCAAGCTGGCGGATCGCTGCACGATCCAGCTGTCCTACGCCATCGGTGTCGCGCAGCCGCTGTCGGTCTATGTCGACAGCCACGGCACCGGCAAGGTTGCTGACGATGTGCTCGAAGCTGCGGTTGCGAAGGTCATGGACTTGAGCCCGCGCGGCATCCGCGAACATCTTGGTCTCAACAAGGCGATCTATGCCCGCACATCTGCGTATGGTCACTTTGGCCGGAAGGCGACGCGCGATGGCGGCTTCTCCTGGGAACGCGTCGATCTCGTCAAGGAACTCAAGGCCGCCGTCGGCTGATGCCGCCACGTCTGCAATCCACTACAGCGCCCGACCGTGACGGTGACGTTTCGGGCGGGTCCCCTGCCAAGGGATCATTCTTTGGCCGCCGCAAGGCAAAGAAACTGCGGGGCGGACAAGCTGATCTGTACGAGCAGCTTCTGCCGCGTCTGGCCCTGCCGGACGAGCTTCCGGACGATCTGGCCGAGCTGTATGATTTCAGCCCGTGCGACGTTCGCCTCGAAATAGGCTTTGGTGGCGGCGAGCATCTTCTGGCCGCTGCGCGTGCCGAGCCTGATGTCGGCTTTATCGGCTGCGAGCCCTTCATCAATGGCATGGCCAAGATGCTGGCCTCGATCGAGCGCGAAAGCATCGCCAATATCCGGCTCTGGCCGGAGGATGCCGCTCCGCTCCTCAAGCGTCTCCCCGTAGCATCATTGGGCCGCATCGACCTGTTTTACCCCGATCCATGGCCGAAGCGTCGTCAACGCAAGCGGCGTTTCGTGTCAAACGAGAACCTTGCCTCGATTGCGCGTGTCGTGCGACCCGGAGGCAGCTTTCGCTTTGCATCAGATATCGATGACTATGTGGGCTGGACGCTTGCCCGTCTTTCCGGTTTGCCCGAATTGTCATGGCAGCCCCTGGCGGCAACTGACTGGACATTGCCGTTCACGGGCTGGGTCCGCACACGTTACGAAGCGAAGGCAATCGCTGCCGGCCGTGTGCCATCCTACGTGCTGGTCAATCGGCTTTGAAGCGGACGGCTTCTGACACGACCGCCTGTCTCGGACCGGCCTGTTCCTTGACGCGCATGAATTGCAGGACGCGGCCAGCGGTGGCGGTGGATAGATTTTCGAAATTTTCGCGCGCACGTTCGACATGATGCGGCAGTCTGTCTGCAGCAGGTCTGAGACTGATGATAGCCTTTACAGTCGTCCAATCCCAGCCCATGGCCTTGCCTATCACGAGACCTGCATCGCGATCTGTTCCAAGAACCGCATGTTCGGCCGCATAAAGCGAGATCTTTGCCAGAAGTGAAATGGCGCAGATGGCCTCGTCGATCGCCGCGCGCTGTGCAAAGCCGGCCAACGCCG
>JBOFFB010000022.1:0-14135 GCA_051648385.1 Allobosea sp. | reverse complement strand
CGGCGCTTGTCGAACTCGACGCCGTGGCGCTCGACCCGGCGCTGGTCTCGGACACAATCGGCGCGCTGCTGAAATACCAGGACGACATCCAGAAGATGCAGGGCAGCGCGGTGAAGAAGCTGCTCGATGAGGTGAAGCGGCGGTGAGCATTCCGCATCATCCTACGCCGTCATGGTCGGGCTTGACCCGACCATCCCGTCCTCGCCATGGGGTTCTCGGGTCAAGCCCGAGAATGACGTGGTGAGGTGACCGGCCTCATCGCCGACAACGTCGCCTATTTTGCCCGTGCCTTGCGCGGGGCGGGGCTGAAGGTCGGCCCCGGCTCTGTGCTCGATGCCGTGCATGCGCTGGAGAGCGGCGCGCTTGGCGGACGGGAGGATGTTTATTGGACCTTGCACGCCGTCTTCGTGAAGCGGCGCGAGGATATGGGCCTTTTCAATCAGGCGTTTGCGCTCTTCTGGCGCAGGCGGGCGTTGATCGAGAAGATGATGGCGCTGCTGTCGCCAGAGGCGCTGGCCCCTCCGAAGCCGGACGGCAAGCCTGAGGCCGCCGCGTTGCGTGTGCAGGAGGCGTTTACGCCGCCGAAACCGCGCGACGAGGATGTGATCCGCGAGCTCAGCGAGTTTTCAGGCCGCCTCACCATCTCCGACTCCGAAACGCTCAAGGGACGCGACTTTGCGCAGATGAGTGCCGACGAGGTGACCCGCGCCGCGCGCCTGATCGCACAGTTGCGTCTGCCCGACGACAAGGTGCAGACACGGCGCTTCCGGCCCGATGCGCGCGGCTCGCGGATTGATCTGCGCCGCACCTTGCGCCAGTCGATGCGCGCGGGCGGGGCAGGCATCGAGCTCGCCTTCCGCGAGCGGGCCGAAAAGCACCCGCCTGTCGTGGCGCTGGTCGATATCTCCGGCTCGATGGCGGAATACAGCCGCATATTACTGCACTTCTTGCATGCCCTGACAGATCATCGCCGGAAGGTGCACACTTTCACCTTCGGCACGCGCCTGACGAATGTCTCGCGGCTGCTGCGCACCAAGGACCCGGACGAGGCGCTGGCGCTGTGCGGCAAGGCAGCGCCAGACTGGGAGGGCGGCACGCGCATCGGACAGGCACTGCATGATTTCAACCGCCTGTGGTCACGCCGCGTGCTGGCGGGCAGGGCGGTCGTGCTGCTGTTCACCGACGGGCTGGAGCGGCAGGGGCTGGAGCAACTGAGCTTCGAGGCCGACCGCCTTCACCGCTCCTGCCGCAAGCTCGTCTGGCTCAACCCGTTGCTGCGCTTCGATGCCTTTGAAGCCCGCGCCGGCGGCATCCGCGCGCTGCTGCCCCATGTCGACGAGTTCCGCACCATCCACAACCTGCAAAGCATGGAAGCGCTGGTGAAGGCGCTGGGCGGTGGGGGCAGGGTGGCTGATCCGAGGGTTTGGTTGAGGGCGGGGTGAGAAGGGGGGAGCAGGGCGCGGCGTGACCCCTCTCCCTAACCCTCTCCCGCAAGGGGAGAGGGAACCAGGGCGCATTTGTTTCAGTCACTGCAGGTCTTCGAAGTGATCGCAGCTGGCAACCCTGGATGCGATCAAATTCCCTCTCCCCTTGCGGGAGAGGGTTAGGGAGAGGGGTCACGCCGCTTCTGGACAAGCTCTACTCCGCCGCCAACCGCTCCACCCCATCCTCCGGCGCATGGCTTTTCGGCCGTGCCTTCAGCCTCAGCTCCGTCAGATCAGCGCGTTCCTTCTCCAGCTGGCGATAGAGCGCATCGCGGCCGGGGGCGTACTGCTTGGCGCTGTGATGCTCTTTGTCGCCATACCAGGCGGCGGCGCGGAGCGTGAAGGCGGGGTCGGCGAGGTGGGGGCGGCCCAAGGCCACGAGATCGGCGCGGCCTGCGGCGATGATCGTGTTGATCTGGTCAGCGCCGGTAATCGAGCCGACCGCCATGACCGCGACCTTGGCCTCGTTGCGGATCTGGTCGGCAAAGGGGGTCTGGAACATGCGGCCATAGTGCGGCTTCGATTTCGGTGAGGTCTGGCCGCTGGAGACGTCGATCAGGTCGACACCGGCGCGGGCGAAGGCGCGGGACATCTCGACCGTATCAGCCATAGTGATGCCGCCCTCCATCCAGTCGGAAGCGGAAATGCGCACCGACATCGGCTTGTGGGCCGGCCAGACGGCACGCATCGCCTCGAACACGGCGAGCGGGAAGCGCAGACGGTTGTCGAGGCTGCCGCCATATTCGTCAGTACGCTTGTTGGTCACCGGCGAGATGAAGGAGGCCAGCAGGTAGCCATGGGCGCAGTGCAGCTCCAGCATGTCGAAACCGGCGGCTTCGGCGCGGTGGGTGGCGGCGACAAAATCAGCGCTGACGCGGGCCATATCGGCCTTGGTCATCTCGCGCGGTGTCTGGCTTTCGGGATAGTAGGGCAGGGCTGAGGGCGCGATGATGTCCCACGCACTGTTCGCCAGCGGGCGGTCCATGCCATCCCACATCAGTTTCGACGCGCCCTTGCGCCCGGCATGGCCAAGCTGCAGGCAGATGCGGGCATCGCTTCGCATATGGGTGAAGTCGACGATGCGGGTCCAAGCCGCTTGCTGTTCGTCATTCCACAACCCGGTGCAGCCTGGCGTGATACGGGCATCCACTGAGGGGCAAGTCATTTCGGTGAAGATCAGGCCCGCGCCACCCATGGCGCGCGCGCCATAGTGCACGAGGTGGAAATCGCCGGGCACGCCATCGGTGGCAGAATAAATGCACATGGGCGAGACGACGACGCGGTTGGCAATTGGCATCTCGCGCAGCCTGAAGGGCTGGAACATCGGCGCGACAGCCTTCACCGGCTCCGGTGTGATGCCAGCCTTAGCTACCTCGCGCGCCATCATGTCGTCGACCTCGGCCACGAAGCCGGGGGCGCGCAGCATCAGGTTGTCGTAGGTGATGGCTTTGGAACGGGTCATCAGCCCGAAGGCGAACTGCGTCGGGTCCATGCCCCAGAAGCGCTCGACCTCTTCGAACCAGACGAGCGATGTGTCCGCTGCGTGCTGGGTGCGCTCGACCTCCTGTCGCCGCGTGGTCTCGAAATGCGTGAGCGCTTCTGGCACGCTGCCGGTTGCAAGCACGGCCTTGTAGAGCGCGATGGCGTCTTCCATGGCGAGCTTGGTGCCCGAGCCGATGGAGTAGTGCGCTGTGGCCTTGGCGTCGCCGATCAGGACCATGTTGTCCTTCACCCAGCGCTCGTTGCGGATCATCGGGAAGTTGCGCCAGATCGAACGATTGGTCTGGAGCTTGTGGCCCTGCAACTCCTTGGCGAAGATGCCTTCGAGGAACGTCGCGCTTTCAGGCTCGCTCATCTGGCCGAGCCCGGCCCGCTCCCAGGTCTCGTTGGTGGTTTCGAGGATCCACGTCGAGGCATTGGCCTCGTACTGGTAGCAATGGGCGATGAAGACGCCGTGCTCGGTTTCTCGGAAGAAATAGTTGAAGGCGTCGAACGGCTGCGTCGAGCCCATCCAGGAGAACTTGTTGGGGCGCAGATCGGTCCTCGTGCCGAAATGGTCGCGATGCTTTTCGCGAAGGCGTGAGTTGATGCCGTCCGCAATGACGATCATGTCGGCGTCGAGGCTGGCTTCGTCGTCGATCTCCGCGCCAAAGACCAGATCAACGCCGAGCTCGCGGGAGCGGGCTTGCAGCAATTGCAACAGTGTGCGGCGCGAGCAGCCGCAGAACCCGTTGCCGCCAATGCGGTGGACGGTGTCCTTGAAGTGGATTTCGATGTCATCCCAATAGGCGAACGAACGACGGATCGCCTCGTAGCTTTCAAGGTCATGCGCCTTGAAGGTGTCGAGCGTCTGGTCGGAAAAGACCACGCCGAAGCCGAAAAGGTCATCCGCCTTGTTGCGCTCACGCACGGTGATCGAGATTGACGGACGGGATTTCTTCAACAGAAGCGCGAAATAAAGGCCTGCAGGACCCCCGCCTATCACCGCAATCTTCATCAAAGCCTCCTCGTGGGTGTCTGACAGGCATCGGGCATCAGCTACATAAATTTATTTTAAGCTTAAAACAGTTTGCGACAAGGTCCAGTTTGTCGCGCTTTCGCGCACGAGCATCGCATTTGAGCTGATTGCACACTCCCAACGCCGGCGCCCATGTGCGCCATGCTCCAGACACCAATGAGACACAAAAATTTACCCGCGTCGGTTGCGGTCCGAACCGTTCGTTAACCATGCGGTGGGATATTTGATCACGCTAGTGGTGGGTGTTGGTTGGTTTTTTCCACCGGATGCGTCGCCATTTTACGCAATAACCTTTTGTGAGCCATGCCACTCATTGCAATCCTCGACGACCAGTTCACGAACCGGCAGATTTTCGCCCGTCTCGCCGCGTCCATTGCAGATGACGTAACGGTCGAGACATTTGCAGATCCGTTGCAGGCACTGGCAGGCTTGCGGGACACGACCGTCGATCTGGTGATCACCGATTTCAAGATGCCGCACATGGATGGCGCGGAGTTCGTGCGTCACTTTCGCGAATTGCCGGGGGCGGCGGATGTGCCTGTGATCGTGCTGACGGTCTATGAGGAGCGAAGCTTCCGTCTGAGGGCTCTGGAATGCGGGGCGACTGACTTTCTGCAAAGCCCGGTCGACCATCAGGAGTTCATCACGCGAGCTCGCAATCTTCTCAGATTACGAAAGCAGCAATTGCTGCTTGCACAACGCGCGGACCACCTGAAGGCTGAACTCGATGCCAGCGAGCGCACCCGCGAGTTGGCCATGCGCGACTCGATCGAGCGTCTGGCGCAGGTCATCGACAGCATCCCAGCCGTCGTCCGCTGCACCGACGTTCAAGGCAATGTGTTGTTCGTCAACGCCTATCAGGCAAAGCTGATGGCCAGGAGTGCTACCGAAGTCGTTGGCCAGCCCGTCTCGCGTTTCCTGGGTGAGGAAGCCGGAGCCAGAAGCAATGCGCTCGACCGCATGGTCTGGGAAACCTACAGGCCAGCCCCGTCCTTTGAAGAGGATGTGACGGATGGCGCTGGCAAGAAGCGGGTGTTCTTGTCGTCAAAGACTCCGCTGCTAGACGCCGATGGCAGCCTTTGTGGAGTTCTGACGACGTCCATAGATATTTCCGAGCGCAAGCAGGCGGAAGAATATCTGCATCACATGGCGCATCATGATGCTCTGACGGGTCTGCCCAACAGGACACTGCTGCACCAGCGCATAAACCGTGAGATTGCGCGAGCACGACGCGGAGACCGGACTTTTGCCCTTCATCTCATTGACCTTGATGACTTCAAGGCCATCAACGATGTCCATGGGCATGGTGTCGGTGACAGCTATATTGCTGCAATTGGCCAAAGGCTGAAGGAGCTGGTCAGGCGTCAGGATACGGTCGCCCGTATCGGGGGCGACGAGTTTGCGGTCCTGCAAACCCATATTTCCCGTGCCGAAGATGCCGTCCAGTTCTCGCAGAAACTTCTGGAAGTGATTGC
Organism: Allobosea sp.; assembly: GCA_051648385.1. Taxonomy (GTDB): domain Bacteria; phylum Pseudomonadota; class Alphaproteobacteria; order Rhizobiales; family Beijerinckiaceae; genus Allobosea. Next base: position 8,658 of record JBOFFB010000022.1, on the reverse strand, counting down.
CCAGCCATTTTCCTGCGAGAGCGGCATTGTCGCGTCGACAGGTAGCATCGGGATCACCTTGCATCCTGCTGATGCCGCCGATAGCGCTACACTGTTGAAGAATGCGGACACGGCCATGTATCGGGCGAAAGCCGACGGCGGTAACAAGGCATCGCTGTATGCTTCCGACATGCAAAGCGCGGCAATCGGCAATGCAACGCTTGATGTCGATATGCGCGCGGCACTTGAGCGCGGCGAATTCTTGCTGCATTTTCAGCCTCAGATCGATGCAAAAAGCGGGCATATCGTCGGAGGCGAGGCGCTCATACGCTGGAACCGCCCCGGGCTTGGCCTGCAATCGCCAATCACTTTCCTGCCGCGGGCAGAGGCCACGGGCTTCATCGTCGCCATCAACGAATGGGTGGTGATGGAAGCCTGTCGCGCCGGCAAGGCGTGGCAGAAGCACGGACTTTCCAGCCTCAGGATTGGCGTCAACCTGTCGCCGCTGCAATTCACCCGGCAGAACGTGCCCTTGCTGGTAACGCGCGCGTTGGCAGCAAGCGGCCTTGACCCAAGGCTGCTCGATCTCGAGTTGACGGAAAGTTCCGTGCTCGAAGACAGCGAAAAGCTGATCGGCGAATTGGCTCAACTCCGAATGCTCGGCTGCGAGATCTCGATCGACGATTTCGGCACCGGTTATTCATCGTTGCGCTATGTGAAGCGCTTCCCGGTCGACCGGCTCAAGATCGACCAGTCCTTCGTGCGCAACCTGCCGCACGACCCGAACGACGTCGCCATCGTGCGAACCATCATATCGCTTGGACACAGCCTCGATCTCTCGATCATTGCGGAGGGCGTCGAAACGGAAGCTCAGCGAGATTTCCTGACAACAGAAGGTTGCGACGAGTTCCAGGGTTACTTCTTTGCCAAGCCGTTGCCGTTTGACGAATTCGTCCGATTTGCGTTGGGCAACATGCCGCTGGCCAAGATCGCATGAGTTTCGAGCCCAGCACAGTGCGCAAGGCAGGTTTTGTGCGACGCCACAGTGTGCTGCTGCGGCGGCGACTGAAGTCGAGACCGGACACCGAGCACGAAATGATGCTCAACCGTTTGGGCTTTGTCGCGGTCGCGCTGGGCTACCTCTGGATCGCGTCATTCTATGGCTCCGTCGAGGCAGCCGAGGCCTTCCAGTACGGCATTGCCCTTTGCACGATGTACGCTGTTTGCTCGTCTGTGCTGCTCGCACATATTGTCTGGAGGCCCGGCATCTCCCACACGCGCCGCTGCATCGCGCTCATCATGGACATGACGGTGTTGTCAGTGGGCATGTATCTCGGCGACTCGGCTTTCGCGCTTGGTTATCCGATCTATCTCTGGATCATTTTTGGCAACGGCTTCCGTTTTGGTGTGAAGTATCTTGCAGCGTCGGCCGCTGCTGCGGTCGCGGGTTTTGCAGCCGTGATCGCCACCACACCGATCTGGATTCGCGACATCGACCTGTCAATCGGTCTCATGATCGGTCTCGTGGTGTTGCCCGCTTACGTGGCTGCGCTGATCCGCAAGTTGTCCGAGGCAAAACGCCAGGCCGAAGAGGCGAGCAAGGCCAAGAGCATGTTCCTGGCCAGTGTCAGCCACGAGCTGCGCACGCCGCTGAATGCCATCATCACCTTGAGTGACCTGTTGGCCCCGTTGCAGTCCAAACGCGAGCCGCGCGAAATGACGCAAACGATTGCGTCCTCGGGGCGATCGCTTCTGAAAATGATCAACAACATCCTTGACCTGTCTCGCATCGAGGCTGGCCGCAACACGCGCGTTCTCGAGGATTTCGAGGTGCACGGAGTGCTTGCTCAGGTCAGGCGCGTGCTGAACGTGCAGGCCAACACAAAGGGACTGACTCTTAGCGTGTGGATCGGGTCAGACGTTCCAGCCGTTGCACACGGGGCGGCGCAGGATTTCGAGGAAATACTTGTGAATCTGGTCGGCAACGCGATCAAATTCACCAGCCATGGCGGCATCTGGGTTTCAGTCGAGGCCAATGGTGACCTGATCGAAGTGGCTGTCCGAGACACCGGCATTGGCATTGCCGAGGAGGCGCAGCGGCGCATTTTTGAAAGCTTCGTGCAAGCAGATGCGTCGATCATTGACCGCTTTGGTGGCACAGGCCTCGGCCTTTCCATCGTCAAGCAACTGGTGGAGCGCAATGGTGGTTTGATTTCGGTGCGCAGCGAGTTGGGAGAGGGTAGCACATTTTTATTCAGCCTGGCACTCGCTCCGGTCGTCAGCCCGCCGTCAATTGAACATGCCGAATGGGCAGCGATTGTTGTTTCGCGCAATCTTGCGCTGGAGGCTCAGCTTCGGTTCCACCGTGTTGCTGTGAACCGGATCGCCTTGCTTGACGTGTTGCCGACAGCTCTCAAATCGTGGGCGTCGGGCGACCTGAAGCCTGTCGTGATCATTGATACCGACACGATGTCACCGCGTGAGCTCGTGGTCGTCGATCGCTGGAAGGCGAGTGTTTTGTCCGACACGATTGTGGGTGTCCTGTCTGCCGGCAATCAGCGTCATGAAGCGCTTGCAATGCTGCCTTTTGCTGTTGCATTGAGCTATCCGCTGTCAGCGAGCGCACTTGCCGCGTTTGGCGCGCTGTCCAAACCTTTCGTCGCTACGCCAGACGAGGATGGCCTGCAGGACGTCTGCGCCCGCACACTCAGCATTCTTGCTGCCGAAGACAATGTCACGAACCAGAAGGTGCTGATCAAGCTCCTTGAACGCGATGGCCACGAAGTCCACGTGGTCGACAACGGCGAAAAAGCCGTCGAGGCCTTGACCAAGAACGACTATGATCTTGTTTTGATGGACATCAACATGCCGGTCATGAACGGGCTGGATGCCACCAAGCTGCATCGGTTTGCCTCGCTCGGACGTGGTCGGACACCGATCTATGCCCTGACCGCAGACGTGACAGCCGAAACCCGCGCCGCTTGCGCTGATGCCGGCATGGATGGATGTCTGCACAAGCCCATCGAACAACGGGAATTGCAGACCGTGCTGATGGCGATTGCTGGTCGCAGGTCGATGGCTCCTGGGCTCGTCCAAATGCAGGAGATCGAAACCGGAGTTGTTCCAGTTTCGCGTCCGGAAGATCAGCAGCTCGATCTTGAGCAGGTGCCGTTGGCCGATCCCACCACGCTCGCCAATTTGCATCAACTCGGCGGCACGGATTTTATTGCCGATCTGGTGGCCCAGTTCACCTCCGATGCGCTTGGTCAGATCGATGCACTTGGCCGGTCGGTCGAACAGATCGACAGTTCGGTATTTCGCGATGTGACCCACTCATTGCGCAGCAGTGCGGCCAATGTCGGTGCCCGCCGCATGTTTGCGCTGTGCCTTGAATGGCGCAACACCTCGACAGATGACGTCGTCAACTCAGGCGAAGAGCGGATAAAACTGCTGATTGCCCTGTTGGAGCAGACACAGGTTGCCATGGCCGGGTGGATCGACCAGCGCCGAGCTCAGGATGAGGAAATCCTGCGGAAATCCGCCTGAATCGGGTCGACTTCAGGCGACCGAGCTGATGGCGGTCGTGGCGTTGTCCATACGGCGGGCCTGAGCAACCCTGAGACGCTCCATGCGCCTGAGACTGCCATCATCCATTTTCATGGCTTCGTCGACCCAGCGCTCGGTCACATCGAGCAACTCCTGCATGTCCAGCCCGCCGATGCGGCGGCGGACGTCATGCAGTGCCTGGATCGTACTCTGGCGCTTCATGTTCCTGGCGATGTAGTCCTGCACGGCCTTCTCGCCTTCACCGTCCTCGGCGAGAACATCGACCAGTCCGATTTCGAACATTTCCTCGGCGGTGTAGATTTTGCCGCTGAGGATCATCTGTTCGGCCTTGATCTGGCCGACGCGGCGAGACAGCAAGCTGTATGCACCCATGCCCGGGAACATGTTGAACAGGATCTCCGGCATGCCGAAGCGTGCCTGGCGTTCGGCCACCAGCACGCCGCAGGAAAGAGCGCACTCAAACCCGCCACCAAGCGCGTCGCCCTGAATCAAACCGACCAGAACAACCGGCAGCTTGAAGGCGGTGTAGCCAAGAAAGACCATCTCGCAACATTCACGCGCATAGGTGCTGAGCGACTTGCGGTCCCGCCGCCTTATGCAGTCGGCAAACAGAGCAAGATCGCCGCCGAGGTTGTATGTTCCCGGCATGCGCGAGGCGCTTACAACGAATTTGACGGTAGCTTCTGACGGTTTGTTGGCAGCGAGCAGACGCGCGAGAGCACCTCTGAAACGCAGCAGGTCTTGAAGCAGGGCTGGCGTGAAGCTTGGAGAGTCAGTCGAATTGAAGCGCACCCATGCCGTGCTCTGAGCCGGTTCAAGTGTCACGTCCAGTTGCTGATAGCTGGTGTTGTGAAAGCTCAGCGCCGCTGACAGATCATGAAGATCAGACACCAGTTCACACGTCGCGACACTGGACGCGAAGGCACTATCGATAAAAACTTCCATTTGCCCCTGCTGACCAAAACACAGTCAATCACGTCATCATCGCGCAGTCTAACAGTGCGGTGGCATCGACTCGAGCGCAACTAATTGTTTAACAATTGGTTAATGATGACGTATAGGCAGCGACATTCTGCCTCGCAATGTTAGGTTGGTCTGACGGCACGCCAAACGGTAGTTGATTGTGCCTTGCCGCTTCTGCTGGGGTTGCAATGCATGCTTAGGGCTTCTGGCAACCTTCCTGAGAACCCCCAGTGAAGCTCGATGTGCCGAAATTCCGTTCCCGGGGGTTTTTGGTTGCGCAAACCCGACCAATCCGGTTCAATCCCATCAACGATCAAGACCGCGCTGACAGAAAGCGCGGCGTCGCGAAAGGGAGAATTGCAAGGTGGCATCAGTCAGCATCCGTGATGTGCGCAAGTCTTATGGCGCAACCCCGATCATTCACGGCGTCAGCATCGACATCCAGGATGGCGAGTTCGTGATTTTGGTCGGCCCGTCTGGCTGCGGCAAGTCCACACTGCTGCGCATGATCGCCGGGCTGGAAAACATTTCGGGCGGCGAAATCGCCATTGGAGACCGGGTTGTCAACAATATCCCGCCGAAAGAGCGCGATATCGCCATGGTGTTCCAGAACTACGCGCTTTACCCGCACATGACTGTCGCCGACAACATGGCTTTTTCGATGAAGCTGCGCGGCGCTCCAAAGGACGAAATCAAGGCCCGTGTCGACAAGGCTGCCAAGATCCTGTCACTCGGCCCTCTGCTGGAGCGTTATCCACGCCAACTATCGGGCGGCCAGCGCCAGCGCGTTGCCATGGGCCGTGCCATCGTGCGCGATCCGCAGGTTTTCCTGTTCGACGAGCCCTTGTCCAACCTCGATGCCAAGCTGCGCGTGCAGATGCGCACCGAGATCAAGGAACTGCATCAGCGGCTCAAGACGACGACGGTCTATGTCACCCACGACCAGATCGAAGCCATGACCATGGCCGACAAGATCGTGGTGATGCATGACGGCATCGTCGAGCAGATCGGCGCGCCGCTCGAACTCTATGACCGCCCGGCCAACCTGTTTGTGGCGGGCTTCATCGGTTCGCCTGCGATGAACTTCGTCAAAGGCAAGATTGATGGCACGGGCTTCAAGGCCGCTGGCGGCTTCACGCTGCCGATCGCCGGCGCGCCTGCTGGCTCGTCTGGCATGGCTGCGGTCTACGGTCTGCGTCCAGAAGCCATTCGCCTTGACGGTGCTGGAATTGAAGCGCGCGTGCATGTGGTCGAGCCGATGGGCTCGGAAACCCAGGTCGTCGCCGACATTGGCGGGCAGAACATCACCTGCGTCTTCCGCGAGCGCATCCAGGCCAAGCCCGGCGAGATGATCCGCATCACGCCGGATGCAAAGCTTACCCACCTGTTCGATGAGAGCAGCGGCAAACGCATGGCAGCTTGAGTGGCAGCCACTCCATGCAAGGAAAACGCTGACATGCCGCCAGGCCCGCGTATCGGTTTCATCGGGCTCGGTGCCATGGGCAGGCCTATGGCAAAGCGGCTGGTGGCGCAGCAATACAGCGTCACCGGATATGACTTGAACACAGATGCGCTGGCTGATCTCGTTGCCAATGGCGGATATGCCGCAAACTCCGCGCGGGATGCCGTTAGCGACGCAGACTGTCTCGTGTTGATGGTGGTCAATGCCGATCAGGCCGAAGCAATCCTGTTTGCCGATGGTGCCTTGTCGGCGCTCGCGCCCGATGCAAGCGTGATCCTGATGGCAACCTGCGCACCCGGCCGTGTCGAGGCGATTGCCGACCGTGTGGCTGCAACCGGACGGCACTTTGTCGATGCTCCGGTTTCTGGCGGCGTGGTTGGTGCAGAGGCTGGCACCCTGACGATCATGGCCGCCGCACCCACGCCCGTGTTCGAGCGCAACAAGGCGGTCCTGAGCACCATGGGCTCGCGACTGTTCCATGTCGGCGAAACGGCGGGGCAGGGCGCTACCGTCAAGACGGTGAACCAGCTCCTTTGCGGCGTGCATATCGCCGTTGCAGCGGAGGCCTTTGCGCTGGCCGAAAAGGCTGGTGTCGATACGGCACTGATGTTCGACATCCTCAGCCAGTCGGCTGCGGGCAGCTGGATGCTGGCCAATCGCGGACCGCGCATGCTTGAGGCTGAGCCTGTGGCCAACAGTGCGGTCGACATCTTCGTCAAGGATCTCGGTATCGTCATGGATGCGGGCCGCGCAGCGCGCACTGCCCTGCCAATTGCCGCTGCCGCCCACCAGATGTTTCTTGCGGCCTCAGGCGCGGGTCATGGCAAGGCCGATGACAGCCAGGTGATCAGGGCCTACCGGGCGCTGAACGGAACGAACTGAACAGCACGATCAAAAGGATCAGATCCATGACCAAACCCCGCATCGGCTTCATCGGCGTTGGCCTCATGGGCCACGGCATGGCGAAGAACATCATCGAGAAGGGCCATCCGCTGACCATTCTCGGCAATCGTAACCGCGCGCCGGTCGATGACCTCGTCAAGCGCGGCGCTTCAGAGGTCAAGACTGCGCGCGAGGTCGCATCTGCATCTGACGTCGTCTTCCTGTGCGTGACTGACTCGACCGTGGTCGAGAAGCTGGTGCGCGGGCCTGATGGGCTGAAGGCCGGTGGGCGTAGCGGGCTGATCATTGCCGATTGCTCGACTGCCAACCCTGTGTCGACCATCTCGCTCGCGGCAGAGTTGGCCGAGGTCGGCATCAGCTTTTGCGACGCGCCACTGGGCGGCACGCCGGAAGGCGCCGAGGCTGGCCAGCTCTCCGCCATGATAGGCTGTGACGCCACCACCTTCGCCGTCCTTGAGCCGATCTGCCTGACATGGGCCAAGACCGTGCGCCATATCGGCGAGGTCGGCATGGGCCACAAGATGAAGCTGATCAACAACTTCATCGCCATGGGCTACGGCGCGATCTACGCCGAGGCGCTGGCACTCGGTCAAAAGGTCGGCATCACGCCGCAAATCTTCGACAGCGTGCTGCGCGGCAGCCGAATGGATTGCGGATTTTACCAGACCTTCTTTCGCTATGTTCTGGAAGGTGATCGCAACGCCCACCAGTTCACGCTGAGCAATGCCGCAAAAGACATGCGCTATCTGGCGGCGCTGGCCGATGACGGGCGCGTGGCCAATCCGGTCGGCTCGGCGGTGAAGAACAGCTATGCGGCGGCAGTTGCCGGCGGCAAAGGCGAGGACTACGTGCCGATGATCACGGATTTCATCGCGGCGGCGAACGGCACCAAGGTGACCTGACGGATCAGGACGGCGCCAAAGCTTCGCACCAGCCCAACCCCTCGACGGTTCCCGCACGCGGCTTGTATTCGCAGCCGACCCAGCCTTGCCAGCCAAGCGCGTCGATTTCGGCCAGGATGGCGCGGTAGTTCAGTTCGCCTTCGTCCGGCTCGTGGCGCGTTGGGACCGCTGCGATCTGGATGTGGCCGACATGGGGCAGGTGGGCGCGCAACCGGCGGATGATGTCACCCTCCATGACCTGTATATGATAGACATCGAACATCAGCTTGAGGTTGGCGGCACCGATGCGAGTGATGATATCGATGGACTTGTCCGAGCGCGACAGGAAGTAGCCGGGCCGGTCCTTGGCGTTGAGCGGCTCGATCAAGAGGTTGACGCCCGTGCCTTCAGCCAGCTTGGCGGCGCGTTCAAGGTTGCCCATGTAAGCGGAGTCGCAGGCGCCCGTGTCCATGCCACCGGTCATCGCCGCCATGATGTGGATGCCGCTTGAGCCAAGAGCCATCGCATAGTCGAGCGCTTCGGCGAACTGGCGATCAAACTCGGATTCGCGGCCAGGCAAGGCAGTCACACCCCATTCACCCTTGGCGACGTCGCCCGGTGCGGTGTTGATGCCAACGAGTGACAAGCCATGGCCATCCAGCAGATCTTTCAGGTGCTGCTTGGGATGTTCATAGGGGAACCAGCACTCGACTGCCGCGAAGCCAGCCGCTTTTGCTGCGCCAAAGCGGGCGAGGAATGGCAGGTCCTGGAACATGATCGAGATGTTGGCTGAATAGCGGGGCATGGGGTTTACCAGGGATCGCGGGCGCGGCGCACCCGACAGCGCATCTGTTGTCCGGCAAAACCCGGTGTCCCGCAAGGCGCAACTGCACTGATCTTTCC
>JBOFFB010000021.1:0-10724 GCA_051648385.1 Allobosea sp. | reverse complement strand
TGAATCGGCACGCGCTCATGCCGAAGAGTCGACCCAGAAGGCCATGGCCTATGCCGAGCAGAATGTCTCTGCCGCTTTCGACCTTGCCCAGAAGATGGTCCGCGCCAAGGATCCAGCCGAAATGCTCCAGCACCAGGCCGAATTCATGAAGGCGCAGATGGCTTCTTTCCAGAAGCAGATGGCCGATGTCGGTGCTGCCGTGCAGAAAGTTGCCGCCAGCGCCACCAAGGCGAAGTGAAGCACGCCTTCTTCGATCACGGCGGGACCACAAGGTTCCGCCGTTCTCTTAACTAGTCAGCCACCCGATAACCTGTCCGGATCGTCACATCATGAGCAAGACTTCAAAGCCTGTCTCTCTCGCCCCCGTGAAATCTCTTGGCGGTTCTCTTGGCTCACCGATTTCCGATGCGTCTGTGCCGACAGCGGCCACGGTGACAGTGCACCAGCCCGTCGCCGCGACTGAAATGGCTGCCAAGGTTGTGCAGACGCCCGTCGTGAGCGCCCATGCGGCACCAGCTAAGCTGGTTGATGCAAAGCCAATTGCGCCACAAAATGTGGCTACCCCAGCTCCTGCGAAAAAAGCGGCTGCTAAAACGCCAGTGATTGCAAAAACAGTTGTGCCGCCGAAGCCTGCTGTCGCTGAGGTAGTGGCTGTCAAGGTCGCCGCAGCCGAGACTGCTACAGCAAAGACTGCCACGGCAAAGCCCACCACTGTGGTTGCCAAACCAGCCATTGCTATAATCCCAGCCAAGACCGCCGTTGTCGCGCCAGTCCAGATCGCCGCTGCAGCATCGAAGTCTGCGACGCCCAAGGCTGCGATCGTCGCCAAGAATACAACAGTCGCGAAACCAACGGTCGCCAAGCCAGCAGCGGTCATGCCAGCAGCGGTCATGCCAGCAGCGGTCATGCCATTTTCTGCGAAGCCTGCGGCTCCCAAGGTCACGCCAACGATCGCTCCCGCCAATCCCATGGCTGCGTTTGCCGGTTTATTCGACCCAAAAGCGATGATGTCGTCGTTCTCGTTGCCGCGCTTCCCTACCGCCGATCTCAACCTGCCGATGGACGGAACTGACCTTCTGACCACAATGGCGAGCCAGGTCATCAACGCGACACGCACGCTCGGCGAGGTCCATGCTGCATTGCTGGATCATGGCGTCGCGCAGTTGAAGGCCGGAATGACAGAGCTGGAGGCCTGCGCCCGCTCGACCACACCTTCAGAAGTTGTGGTCATCCAGGCCCGTGCCCTGCGCCGGAGCGCCGATGATCTGACCGACACAATCAAGACTGTGTCGGCCAAGGCCAGCAAGGGTTTTGCCAAACGCTGACAACAGAAAGCCGACCTGGCTCGGCTTTCTGAACTGACAGGCAAGTTGCCGTCTTGCAATTGTCGGTTCTTGCGCATAGAGCTTCCGGCCTTGCTAGGGTTTCGGTTTATTGCGCGCCGATACCCGTTGTGCCGCCATAGCTCAGTTGGTTAGAGCGCTAGATTGTGGATCTAGAGGTCCCCCGTTCAAGCCGGGGTGGCGGTACCATCTCCTCAAGCTGCGCTGGCTGGCTCCGCTTAAGGTCGTTGGGGCCTTGCACAGCGCCTTAACCTCCCCATATCATCAAAGTGGGCCGAAAGGCCGCCGCCGGTGCCGCATGAGGTGGGCCGCGCGCCTTGCAACGAAGTGCCTGACAGGGCTTCGCGAATGACACGTCATCCATCGCTGTCGCACCCGTTCATGCTCGGGTTTGACGAGATCGAACGGGCACTTGATCGGGTGGCAAAAGCCACCAATGAAGGCTATCCGCCCTACAACATCGAGAAGTTGAACCGCTCAGACATCGAGCCGGAGCGGCTGCGCATCACGCTCGCGGTCGCGGGTTTCACGCGCGAGCAACTCGACATCACACTGGAAGAGAACCAGCTGATCATTCGCGGTCGCCAGCTTGATGACAAGGCGCGCGCCTATATCCACCGCGGCATTGCCGCGCGCCAGTTCCAACGCACCTTCCTTCTCGCCGATGGCATGGAGGTTCTGGGTGCCGACCTCTCAAATGGGCTGCTTTCGGTTGATCTGGCCCGGCCAGAGCCCGAACGTGTCGTCCGCAAGATCGAAATCCTCGCGCGTGATTGAAGGCATCGCGGAGCGGGCATCACTCTTGCCCAACTTTACAGGCTTGCCCAACTTTACAGGCGGTTCTCTCCGCCATGTCGCACTGCTCAAGGAGGTCGCGATGAACACAACGAACCAGACCCAGTCTTTCAGCCTTGATGACCTTGCCGCGCTCGGCAATGGCGAGGTGGCCTACGTGCGCACCATGCGCGCTGAAGAGGTGCGCAAACTGGTGCCGCAAGCCGAACACATCCCGGCTGGTGTCGACTTGTTCGCGCTGCTCAGCGCGGATGGTACACCAATCATGATCACGGATTCGGTCGAGGAGATCAGGATCAACGCCAGCGAGAACCAGCTGGTGACGGTGAGCGTGCACTGATCCGGGCAGCAGCCCGGCTCAGGATGTGTATCCGATCCGGGCAGCAGCCCGGCTCGGCACACGTCAACTCGCGGTGGCAACAGCCCGGATCAGCAACGCGATATCGCTGTCGCGTGACAGCCGGTGATCGCCGTCCTTGATCAGGGTGAGCGTCACATCGTCGGCGGGCAGATGCTCGACCAGCTTCATGGCGTGTTGCCATGGCACATCGGGATCAGCCATGCCTTGCAGGATCGTGACGGGGCAGCCCGGCTCGATCGGCGCGCCGAACGACAGGTGCGTCCTGCCATCCTCGATGAGCGCACGGGTGATCGGATAGGGCTCGGGCGAGTAGGCCGAATGGCGTAGCCAGTGGCCTTTGCTCATGATGTCCGCGCGCGCTTCCGGCGGCATGGAGGCCCACATAAGCTCCTCGGTGAAGTCCACCGCGGGCGCGATCAATACAAGGCCAGACAAAGGTGTGCCCTTGGCTTTCAGTGCGCGCGCAGCGAGCAGTGCGAGCCAGCCGCCCATTGAGGACCCGACGAGAATTGGCGCGTCGCCCGCTTCGGCTTCGATCATGGCCAACGTGTCCGCGAGCCACACCGAGACGGTCGCGGCTTCGAATTGGCCACCGCTCATGCCATGGCCGGTGTAGTCAAAGCGCAGCACCGAACGACCTTCGGTGTGTCCCCAGACACTGAGCGCCTCTGCCTTGGTTGCCACCATGTCCGAGCGAAACCCGCCGAGCCAGACGATTGTCGGCCCACGCCCTTGCTGCTTCAGGTAGGCAAGCTTGCGAAGCTGCGGTGGATCAGTGCGCGCAAGAAATTGTAGGTCGAGCTGGTTCACCCTATCTCTCCTGTAGAGCCGACCCCGTGATTCGTGGACCGGACCAAAACAAATCTGTGGTGACGTCTTGATGAAGCGATGCTCCTGAGCGTGCAACCTGACGATAGCAAACCTTTTGCCGACCGGTCGGTGCACCCGCTTGCAGGCCGCACGGTCTTGCAGATTGTGCCCGAACTGCAAGCCGGCGGTGCAGAGCGCACAACTGTGGATATTGCCGAGGCTCTGGCCGCTGCGGGCGCGAGAGCGCTGGTGGCAACCGCAGGCGGGCGGCTCGTGGCCGAGTTGCAGGCCAAGGGCGGCGTCTGGCTGCCATTCCCTGCCGCCGAGAAAAACCCCATCAAGATGCTGGCCAATGTCCGCCGGCTCTCGCGCCTGTGTGCTGCCGAGAAGGTCGATCTGGTCCATGCCCGCTCCCGTGCCCCGGCCTGGGTGGCGCTGGCGGCAGCGCGGGCCATGAAGCTGCCCTTCGTGACGACCTATCATGGTTCCTACAGCGGCAGCTCCACCGTCAAGGTGCTGTATAACTCCGTGATGGCGCGCGGCGACGTTGTCATTGCCAACTCGCACTACACCGCCGATCTGATTGCGCGGATGCACCCGTTTGCCCGTGCGAAAACCCGCGTCATTCATCGGGGCACTGATTTCAGCGCCTACCAACCCGGCAGCGTCGTGCCCGAGCGCGTTGCGGCGCTTCGTGCCCAATGGGGGGTCGAGCCAGATCAGCCGATCGTGCTGCTGGCGGCGCGGCTGACAGGCTGGAAAGGCCAGAGGGTGCTGATCGAGGCGGCGCGGTTGCTCCACATCAGCGGTCGCCTCGGCGATGCGGTGATCGTGCTGGCGGGCGACGCACAGGGCCGCAACGACTATGTCGCCGAGCTTGACCGTCTGACCGCGGCAAGCGGGCTGCAGGCTCACGTCAGGCGCGTCGGCCATTGCTCGGACATGCCGGCGGCCTTTCTCGCATCATCCGTCGTCACCGTGCCCTCCACCGAACCGGAAGCGTTCGGGCGCTCGGCGGTCGAAGCGCAGGCCGTGGGCGCGCCTGTGGTGGTCTCAGACCTTGGGGCTGTGCCGGAGACGGTTCTGGCTCCCCCGCAATGCCAGCCCGGAGAACGGACCGGCTGGCATGTGCCGGCATCCGATGCCGCAGCGCTGGCCGATGCCATCTCCGAAGCGCTGCTCCTCAGGCCGAGCGCCCGCGACGCTCTGGCATTGAGGGCGCGCCGCCACGTCGAAAAGCGCTTTTCGCTTGAGCACATGGTGGCTGAGACGCTGGACGTCTACGAGGCACTTCTTGGCAGGTGATGCCGCTGAATTTGCGCCTTGCAGCACCTAAACGTTGACTTGTTCGTCGATTGTGCAATCTGTGCACGTTAGAGCGCTTTGCGCGACCACACAGGAGAGACTCCCATTCGCAGACCATTTCGTGCCCTTCCCGTCCCGCAAAAAGATGGGCCCAAGATCAACCGCGACATTCGCGTGCGCGAAGTTCAGCTGATCGATCAGAACGGCGACAACAAAGGTGTCGTTCAGACGCCTGACGCGCTGAAGATGGCTGAGGATGCAGGCCTTGACCTTGTCGAGATTTCGCCAAACTCGACCCCGCCGGTCTGCAAGATCCTCGACTATGGCCGCTTCCGCTTCGCCGAGCAGAAGAAGGCTGCCGAAGCGCGCAAGAACCAGAAGATCATCGAGATCAAGGAACTGAAGCTGCGCCCCGGCATCGACAAGCATGACTACGAGGTCAAGATGCGCTCGCTCAAGGGGTTCATCGAGGAGGGTGACAAGGTCAAGATCACGCTGCGCTTCCGCGGCCGTGAAATGGCTCACCAACATCTCGGAATGGACGTGCTCAACCGTGTGAAGGCTGAAACTGCAACCTTCGTGAAGGTCGAGGCTGAACCATCGTTCGAAGGTCGGCAGGTGGTGATGGTGCTGGCACCGAAATAAGCGCCGCAACCCGCGCGCTGACAACCAAGCCTGGCCAAGTGGTCAGGCTTTTTTGTTGTTCGAAGCAAAAACCCCACCCTGACCCTCGCTATGTGATGCGGCGGGAATCCGAAGGTGCGCGGCCAACGTCGACAAGTGTGCCGCGTCGCTGGCAGCGCGAAGGTCTGCCGTTCCCTCCTCGCCTTGCGGGGAGGGCAGGGTGGGGTTCTTTCTTGCCGGACCGGCGCTGACCGATAGCGGGCACCGAGCATTGCAACGCATTGTGCGGCGCACTGTACGGGTCTAGCGTGGGACGACATTCCCCATGACACCCAGCAGGGCCAAGATGAACTACATCGCCAAACCGATGCCGCCGATGGACCCGTCCGTCGACACCACGAACAACCATTACTGGACCTATCACAACCTGCCGGTGCTGCTGGCCTGCAAGAAGCCGGTCACCGCGTCCAAGGACGAAGACCTGTTCATCGCGGTGCATCAGGTTTGCGAGTTGTCGTTTCACCAGATGATCCTCGATCTGGAGCGCGTGCTCAGGATCATGCAGGCGGGCATCGACGCCAACGCCAACACCATCGGCGATCTCAGCGAAGCGAGCTACTTCCTCAAGCGCGTCGTGCAGTTCTGGCGCACGATCAACGCCACCATGCCGATCCTGTCGGGCATGCGGGGCTTTGCCGAGTTTCGCACGGCGCTCGGGCCGACCTCCGGCTTCCAGTCCTGGCAGTTCCGCCGCATCGAGATCATGAGCGGCGTCACACAGCGCTACTGGCAGGGTGGGACGGCTGATGCGGATGGCAAGGTCCATGTCGCCGAAAGCGAGTTCGACAAGCACTATGGCGACGAGGTGAAAGGCTGGATCGCCGAACACCGTGTGCACAGCCTGCGCCACTATGCCGAGCAGCTGCTTGCCATCGCCAAGGCCTCGGGCGCGCCTGATGCAGCCGGATGGCTCGATGACCATGCCAGCTCCGGGCCACTCACCCGCCTGCTTGGCGCTTACGACCGGGCGCAGCTTGCCTTCCACCGCTCCCATCTGCAGCTCGCCGTGGTGCAGCTCACCCGCGTCGGCGTCGAAGTCGGCACTGGCGGCACCTCCTACAAGGACTACCTCGCAAAGTACGAAGCCCTGCTCGCGCCGTTGTTCCCGATGCTGAAGATGGGCGCCGAAGGGGAACGCGAAGGCGAGAGCGAGTAAGCAACTTCCAGCGCTGTCATCCCGTCCTCGGACTTGATCCGAGGACGGGATGACAGCGCGATATTTGCTCCATCTCCCGACACCGTGACCGCCCAATCATCCACTTCCCCGCAATCAGCAGTTCACAAAGCCCCCATTCCACGCTCTAAGTCTGTGAATGAACCGCCCGGAACCGAATCCCATGAACCTGTTGATCGTGCTCTCCGCGTTGGCCTCCGCACTCGGGCTTGCCGGTGGCCTTGGGGCAGGGTGGTTCTCAGGCATTCCGCTCTATGTCGGCATCGCGGGCGTGTTGATGACGGTGGCGCTGGTGATGAGCCGCAGCATCGGGCCGTTCCTGCGCTTCTTCATCGTGTTTTACGCCCTGGGCTATGTCGGGCTGATCGGGCTTGTCGCGGCCAAGCCGCTTCTGCCCACGGCGCTCGCCGGCTACACCCCGCCGCCGCTGACGGCTTTCACGGCGGCAGCCTTTGCACTCCTGGCCTTCGGCATGAGCCGCGTGCCGGTGATGCAGCAGATTGTTGGCATCACTGACAAGTATTTCTCGACCAACGAGCGCGCTACCTACGACATGGGTTTCGGCAGGCCCTTCACCTTCCCGGTGAAGTGGATGGCCATGGGTCTGCTGGCCATCATCATTCTGATCAACCTCGGCCAGGTCTGGATTTCTGTCAGCCTGTCGTTCTTCAACCGCGACTGGTTCGATGCCATCCAGGCCAAGAATGGTGCCGAATTCTGGCGGCTTCTCTATCAGGTATGGGTGCCGCTGGTTGCCATTCTGATTGCCTCGAACTTTATCGAATTTCTGATTGTCTCGGCCTTCAAGATCAAGTGGCGTTCGTGGCTTACCGAAAAGCTGTTTGGCCGCTGGCTCGATGACGGCACGCACTATCGCCTGCAGTTCGGAGAGAACCGCGTCGACAATCCCGACCAGCGCATCTCCGAAGATATCCGCAAATACATCGAGACAACCTATTCGCTGACCATTTCGATGATCCAGCAAATTTCCGGTCTGGTGTCATTCTCGGTGATCTTGTGGGGATTGTCGTCAAACCTGACACTTCCGGGTCTCGATACCAAGATACCCGGCCTGCTATTCTGGATTGCGCTGGCCTATGCGATCATCGGCACGTTGATCACGCATCTCATCGGCAAGAAGCTGATCGCTCTGAACTTCAAGCAGGAGGTCTATGAGGCCGATTTCCGCTTTGGCTTGGCGCGTCTGCGCGAGTATGGCGAGCCTGTTGCGCTGCTCGGCGGCGAGAAGGCCGAGAACAAACGGCTCGGGCAGCAATTCAGCCAAGTTATTCGCAACTTCTTCGATATCGTTCGCGTGCAGAAATGGCTGTCGGCGTTCATCCAGCTTTATGGCTCATCGAACTCCATCGTGCCGATTGTCATCACGGCGCCGTTTTTCTTCGCGGGGCAGATCACGCTGGGCGTGTTGACCCAGACCAGCCAGGCCTTTGCCCGCGTTGATGCGGCCTTGTCCTTCTTCATCGACCGTTATTCGCTGCTGGCGGACTTCAAGGCCGTCGTGGACCGCCTTTCCAGCTTCGATACCTCTCTGGCCAAGGCTGAAGCGATCAAGGCCGACAGCAAGATCGCGCTGACCCATGCCAGCGGCAGCGATTTGCAGCTTTCAGCCCTGACGCTGATGCTTCCAGACCGCCAGCCGATCGTGAAAGTCGACAACCTTGCCATGAAGGCGGGTGAGCGCACCTTGCTGATTGGTCCGTCAGGGTCCGGCAAATCGACGCTGTTCCGCGCCATTGCAGGTATCTGGCCGTTCGGTGAGGGGCAGATTGCTTCACCAGATGGCAAATCGGTGCTGCTGCTGCCCCAGCGCCCCTATCTGCCACTTGGTACCTTGCGTGATGCTGTCAGTTATCCGGGCGTCTCGGGCACCTATGGCGACGAGGCGATCAAGGCTGCCCTCATCGCCGCCCGCCTGCCGCATCTCATCGAACGGCTCGACGAGGAAGCCTTCTGGGTGCAGGTGCTGTCACTCGGCGAGCAGCAGCGTGTAGCCGTCGCGCGCGTGCTCCTGGCCAAGCCTGACTGGCTCTTCCTCGACGAGGCGACCTCGGCCATGGATGAGCCGATGGAACTCGCGATCTATGACGTGTTGCGCGCTGAGTTGCCTGGCACGACAGTAGTCTCGATCGGCCACCGCTCGACGCTCAAAGCCATGCATGACCGCATCATCGAGATGAAACCGGTCGGTGACAGCGGAAGGCTGTTCCAGCCGGTTTAAAGGTGCAGGCTGTTCCAGCCGGTGTAACGGCTCTGGCTTTTACAGCGCCCGCTCGAACTTCAGTTCGCCTGCCACGCCCTGAATCACCAACTGGCCATTGACGACGTCCCACTTGCGCGCGCCGCGTAGCGCCACAAGGAATGTACGCTCGTTGGCGGTCGCACCGCCATCGCAGGCCTTGCGTGTCACGGCGACAGGTCCGACGACGAAGCCCATCTCGCGCAGCGGATAGGCGGTTGCCGAGAAGGTGTTGCACCCTGCAAAGCCCTTGGCACGGAGTTGTTCATCCACCAGCAGTGACGGGCGTTCTCCACCTAAAACTCTACCGTTGATGCTGATGGCCGACCATGACGCGCCGAGCGGAAACTGTTTTTCCGGCCTCGGCTGCGGCACGGGGTTAACCTCTTGCTGTTGAGGACGCGCGGGCCGGTTGGAACCTTGCGCTTCAGCATGCTGCGCACCAAGCGCGGTCAAGGCGGCAAAGGAAAGAACGGCAGCAAATGGGCGCAACATGAATCAATCCGCTCACATACGAAATTAAAGCGGAACCATAGAAACTTGCGCTGCGATGTTCAACTGCCGAGTTTCCTCGGTCGATCATGGCGGCCCGCATGGTGGGGACAAATGCGAAGCAACCTAAACCTTGTCGGGTGTCGCATCCTGTGTGGCTGCACCGCCAAGCGGCGCTACGAACGCAAAAAACACGAAAAACAGATCGCTTGGTGATCCAGAATCAGGGAATCTACGTAAGCCACACTGACGTTCGGATGGACTTCCTTCCCCAACAGCAGTCCGACATTCCCTCGGAAGGGCTGCTTCCTGCGAGGCCACCTCCTCCCCCGGGGTGGCCTCCCATTTTTTTCAAAGACGCTTCAGCAGCCGTTCAAGAATCGGATTGTCTTGCCGAAAAACATAGTCGAGTGCGCGAACTGTCACGTCGCTGGCTCCTGCTGCTGTCAGGTCGTCGACCAGCGCGAAAACCGCTTTGACCGGGCAGTGGATCGTCACGATCGTGCCCGCATCATCGGCGCTGGCGACAAATCCGAAGGGAAGACGCGCGCCATGCCGCGCCTCGATCGTCGCGCCGAAACGGGGGTCATCCAATGTCAGCCGTGCCCTGACCTCGCGCAGGTTGCGGCCTGCCTCCTCAGCTGCGATGCGGGTGAGGATGGCACGGGCTGAACCGCGCGCACGCGAACCCCAAGCCGCTCCCATGGACGCCACGAGATTGGCCTCCGAGGCCAGGATCACGCCGTCATCGAGCACTTTCAGCGCGTTTGCCGCCAGTGTCGAGCCTGTCGTGGTGATGTCGACGACAATCTCTGCTGTGCCGGCAGCCGGTGCGCCTTCGGTCGCGCCAAGGCTTTCGACGATACGGTAGTCACTGACGCCATGCTGCGCAAAAAAGCGCCGCGTCAGGTTGATGTACTTGGTCGCGACACGAAGCTTCCGACCCTGCGCGAGGCGCATATCCTCGGCAATGTCATCAAGATCGCTCATGTTACTGACATCGATCCAGGCCTGCGGCACCGCCACCACGACGTTGGCAAGGCCAAAGCCGAGTGGTGTCAGCATCTCCACCGTGCCATCCACATCGGCAATCTGCTCGCGTATGAGGTCTTCGCCGGTGATACCCATGTGGACCGCGCCGGACGCCAGTTGCGTCACGATTTCGGAAGCGGACAGGAAGGCCACCTCGACATCGTCCAGCCCGCGGATTGTGCCGCGATAGCTGCGCTCGCTGCGGCTCTGATCAAAGGCAAGCCCGGCCCGGGCGAAGAACGCCATGGCGTTTTCCTGCAGCCGACCTTTTGACGGCACAGCCAGCACCAGCGGTGGATCGGTCACGTCGCTCACGCAGGCCTCCGGACAAGTCTGTCGAGCCAGATCGAGGCCCCGACCGCAGGCACGGGCACCGAGGAGCCGAGCTTGCCCAGCAGCGTGTCATAACGGCCACCGCCCGCGACCGGTTTCGGCGCGCCTGGCGACGGGTCATGCAGTTCGAAGATGAAG